>NZ_QHHV01000481.1:0-2554 GCF_003947245.1 Actinoplanes sp. ATCC 53533
GCCACCCAGGGCACCGATGCCGGCAAGAAGATCGTCGGCCGCAAGCGAGGGATCATCACCGACACCCTCGGCCTGCTGCTGTATGTGATCGTCACCGCAGCCAGCGTCAGCGACAACGTGATCGGCATGGACCTACTCGACCAAACCAGTGCTAAATACCCGACCATCACCAAGACATGGGTCGATGCCGGTTTCAAGGTCAAGGCCGTCGAGCACGGTGCAGCCCTCGGCATCGACGTCGAGATCGTCACCAAGGACCCCCTGCTCAAGGGCTTCAGCGTGGTCAAACGACGCTGGGTCGTCGAGCGCACCATCGGCTGGCTCATGCAGCACCGCCGACTCGTACGCGACTACGAAGCCCGCCCAGAGAACTCCGCCAGCATGATCACCCTCGCGATGATCGACAACCTCGCCAAACGCCTCACCGCCGAAACCACCCCAACCTGGCGATACGGCTAAAACCACATAACACACAAACTACGTCAATGAGACGTCCTCTCACTGGACGTTTCATTCACTTTGCGCGCGATAAGAGAATTTCGGAGCGCCATGATCGCTTTCGCCGATGCCTGTCTCATGGCGACATCGAACTGATCGGCCGCATTCACGAATGCCCGACTTGTAGGCTTTTAGTCTTCCAAGCGTGTCTGGTTCGTTTTCATCCACCAATAGCCGGCGGTTGCCGCGTTCAGTGCCGCCGGCCACAGGCGGGGTCAGCGGCCATAAACCCTTAAAAGCCACAAAAGGACAAACGCGAAACAGGATGAGACGTCCTCTCAGAAGTCGAGTTCCTCCGGTGTCCAGGATGCGCCGACCGCGCTCGCGCGCTGTTCGATCTCTTCTACGGCTGCGCTGTCAGCGGTGAGGTTGAGTTGGAGGTCAAGCAACTGGAGGTCGCCGCCGGTGTCGGGGTCGACAGCGTCGAGAACAGACTGGAGCAGGTTGGCGAGAGCCCGGCGGGTATCGGGGTCGACGAGGCTGCGGTTGGGCACTTCAAGTTGGTATCGCCGATATTCCGGTTCCCTCTCCCCTGCAACTGGGCCCTGTTTGGGCTGGTGACTTCCGGTGGACTCGGTGCCGGTGCCGGTGCCGGGCGTTGTGTCGGTGCCTGGGGCGCCAGCGGTTGGGGTGCCGGCCGGCGGAGTGCCGGTCGCTTTGCGCAACGAGAGGTCCATGGAGCCGATAGATAGTTCGTCAACGGATGAGATCGTGAGGGCTTCGCCATTGCCGTCGACAACTTCGTAGGCGTCGGGGCCGCTGAGCGTCTGGAAAACTGCCCGGCGGATATCGTCTGACGACGGGACCATCGGGAATGCGGCGTTCTTGTAGAACTGCTGCCCGATCTCCTTGAGCGTCAGCGCGCGGGGCATCTTGGAGAGCAAGGTCCGAAGGTAGTCGCCGGACAACTTGCCTGGGTAGACGGCGCGGCCGTTCTTGACCAGCGCGTCCCATACGTGGCTGCCCTTGAGTGAACTCTTGGTGTCGTCGTCGAAGCGCTGCCAATCGGCCTCAACCCTGTCGGTCCTGGTCAGGTAGGCGAGGTGCTGGAACGCCTTCAGCAGATCTGCGTCGACACGCTCCGTTGCCGTGCGCAGTTCCCCGAGGGCGTCGCGGCGCTTGTCATCGTCGGGGTCGAGTTGGCCGAGCACGGACCGCCAGGCAAGCAGTTCGGTCGCCCGCTTGCGAACGTTGTCGCGGCGTTGAGTGTTGACGCAGGCGACGACGCAGGACGCGCCGTTGTCGACCGGAAGCGCCTGCTCACCGACACCGAGCAGGGCGGCAACATCGCTTCGCGTAAGAGTGTCACGGCCGTTGTGGAGCGTCCACTGACGCGGGTCTAGGACCACCAGCCGGGTCTTGCCGTTCTGGTCCACGTCGCCGAACGTCTGCGACAGCGATGCCCCAGCGATCTCAGGCATGGCCACAGGGATGACCTGGTCGAACTGACCTTGATTGGCCCGGGCAAGAGCCTTGGCGCGGTCCCAAACGTAGGCGTCCCGATCGGAGGGCTGGACCGCGTTTTTCGCCTGGCGGAAGAACATGCGCAGGTTCTGGGCCACAGCCAAGTGGTAGCGGGCGAGTCCTCGGCCGGCGGCAGTGTCGGTCACGTCGAGGGCACCGAGGCCCTCCTCGTCGCTGATGAGGACGTTGAATACCTCCTCGGCCGCATGGAACGACACGCCTTCCGGTCGGTAGATGGCTGCGAGGAGTTCTGGTTTGGTAGCGCCCCGCTTGGCCTGCGCGCGGGGAACCAGGGAGTAGCAGTAAAGTGCGGTGGCCATGCGAAGCGCTGGGTGTGGCTGACCGGCATCGGCACCACGATCGGTGAGGATCTCGTCGAGTTCCCGAGCCCGTCCTTGAGTTCCGTCCTTGGTTACCACGTCGGTCGCAGCAACCTGGCGGAAGCCTTGGACTGCTCGCTCATTGCCGTGCAGAAGACCCGAGGACAGAATCTGCTCGACCACCACGGGAAGCGGTAGGTCACCGACACCGACTAGCTCAGGGGCCCAATGGCCGGCGGTGTGTTCGCGGATCCAGTGGTAGGCAGTCGCTG
>NZ_QHHV01000482.1:0-1585 GCF_003947245.1 Actinoplanes sp. ATCC 53533
GGGAGCACCGGGAGCACCGGGAGCACCGGGAGCACCGGGACGCACCGGGAGCACCGGGAGCACCGGGAGCACCGGGAGCACCGGGAGCACCGGGAGCACCGGGAGCACCGGGAGCACCGGGAGCACCGGGAGCACCGAGTGTCGGGACCGCACGAGTGCCGCGTCGTCAAGGGGCATGCGACACCGAGTTACGCTGTCGAGTCCAGCATGCCGTGCGGCGTGAAAGTGCGCCTTTCTGGATCACCTTTGCCGCCAATTTTCGCGGTGTGACGCTGGTCATGAAATTGGTATGGCCGGTCATTGATAGGGGCCTGTGATCTTGGCTGGCGTGCGGAATAATTGGTGGCATGGGGCAACTCCAATTGTTTTCCCGGGCCGAACTCGCGGGCCTGCGCGACCGAACGAAGGCCCGCAATTATTCGGCGAGCCGTGACGAGTTTCGCCGCGATCATGAGCGTCGCCGCGCGTGGGGTCTACAGCGTCGTCACGCCGAGCGGCTGCGACACGTCCGCGAGCAGCAGGCGGGCTGCTGGCCGGAAGATCTCCAGATCAAACCCACCAGCTTCGAAGCCGACCGACCGGGCCCGGCAGATCCCCCGCCGGTGCATACGCCGCCGCCCTCTCGTGCGGCGCGCCAGCCGGCACAAAGCCGCGACCCGCAGACCAGCCGGGGAACGCAGGCCGGACCGGTCGAACAGGCCGAGGAGGTCGAACAGGCCGAGGAGGTCGAACAGGCCGGACCAGCCGAACAAGCCGGGCCAGCCAAGCAGACCGAAGAGGTCGAACAGGCCGGACCAGCCGAACAAGCCGGGCCAGCCAAGCAGACCGAAGAGGTCGAACAGGCCGGACCAGCCGAACAGGCCGGGCCAACCGAACAGGCCGAACAGGCCGGATCGGTCAAGGAGGTCGAGCTGGCCGGACCGGTAGTGGAGTCCCGCTGTGAATCAGACAGCCTGCCATCGCCGAGCCATGCCCGCCACGATCAAGTCACGGTTGCCACCCGGCACCCACTCCCGTCATTACTGCGAACAGATATCCCGCAGCGCCCACACGCCGGCCGCGGAACGGGCCGGAGTCACCAACCCCCACACCCGCCCCCGCCCGGCCACCCCCGCCCCGCCCCGGACCGAGCCGGCGAACACCAGACCAGACCAGGCCCGACCGGCAGCGACCCAGATACGCAGCAAAGCCCCACCACCAAAAATCCCACGACCAAAAGTCCCACGACCAGAAAACCCAGGGCCATTGCGTGTTCGGCGGTTGCAGGCTTGAGCTGGGATGACGTGGGGTGTTTGACCTCTGTGGAGGTGCCCGGGGCGGGTGAGATCGCCTAGGTGATCATGGGAGTTCTCACGCTTCCAGACACTTCGAGGACCTCACCCGCGATGTCAGCATGCCCGATACCGGTACTGTCCGCAGTTGCTACCCCCTCCGACACGCCAGTCCGCCCGGTAACCGAGGGTGAACAGGCCGGTTTGCTGCGAGCGTTGGCAGTGGTGCCGGATCCGCGCAGCCCGCGTGGGCTGCGTTACCCGCTCGCCGGGCTCTTGGCGGTCGCGGTGTGCGCGGTGCTGGCCGGGGCTAC
>NZ_QHHV01000483.1:0-1778 GCF_003947245.1 Actinoplanes sp. ATCC 53533
GTAACGCCCGTATTCCTGGGCCATCACATCAGCCGCGACCTTCGACGCGCCGAAGACCGAGTGCAGGCACTGGTCGATCGACATGTCCTCGGTGATGCCGCCCGCGTACGGATGAGCGGGGTCGATCTCCCAGCGGGTCTCCTGCTCGATCAGCGGGAGCCGGTTCGGGGTGTCGCCGTACACCTTGTTGGTGGAGCAGTGGATGAACGCCGCGTCGATGCAGTGCTCGCGGGTGTTCTGCAGCATGTTGAGCGTGCCACCGGCGTTCACGTCGAAGTCGGTGAACGGGTCGCGCACGGCCCAGTCGTGCGAGGGCTGCGCGGCGGTGTGGATCACGACCGCGATGTCGGTGCCGTACTTCCGGAAGATCTTCCCCAGCGAGTCCCTGTCCCGGATGTCGACCCCGTGGTGCGAATACGCCGCGCCGAGGTCCGCCGTGAGCTGCTGGACGTTCCAGGCCGTCGAGGCCTCCGCGCCGAAGAACTCCTGCCGCATGTCGTTGTCGATCCCGACGACGTCGAGGCCGAGCCCGGCAAAGTGCCGGACCGCCTCGGAGCCGATGAGACCACCTGATCCGGTTACCAGGGCGACGGCCACGAGCAAACTCTCCCAGAGGTCTCGGGGGCAAAAACCAGTCGAGAGCATAACGCGGCACCCCTCACGCTCCGCTATCACCCGAAGAGCAAGGCACGATCCCAGGAGACAACAAGAACAAGAGGAAGGAGGAGCAAGACCAACTAGACGCGCCCAGCGACCCCGCCACTCCGTACCAATGCAGTAACGCCCAGACCCCGACCAGCAACCGTGCCCACCGACCAGGAACCGTGCCCACCGACGAGGTAAGCGTGCCCACCGACGAAGTAAGCGCAAGCGAAGCAGCGAGAGCGCCCACCGCAACGCGGGGCGTCCGGGGGCTCGGCCCCCGGAGCAGACATGCCGATCGCCCCACGGCCCGCGCTGTCTGCGGGCATGGGGCGGCCAGGTGATCGGGTGGGGATGGGGGGAGTTGAACCCCCACGTCCTTTCGGACACACGGACCTGAACCGTGCGCGTCTGCCATTCCGCCACATCCCCGTGGCATTCAGTTAGCCGGAACAGACTACGCTGTCCCTCGTTACACCGCGAGCAGATACTGCCCGTGACGCCAGGGAAGACTAGCACGGCGTCATGGGACGCAATACGAGGGTCAGGAGCGACCGGTTGCTCTTCGCAGAGATGCGGAAGCGGCGGCCGGATACCATCATGTCCTCGGAACCCGAGGAGGAGCCGGTGAGCGTGCTGCAGCGCTTTGAGAAGCGGTTGGAAGGCCTGGTCGAGGGTGCCTTCGCGAAGGTGTTCAAGGGTGTCGTGCACCCGGTGGAGATTCTTAATGCCATGCAGCGGGAGGCCGAGGCGCACAAGGCTATCCTCGCTGGTGGCCGCACCTTGGTGCCTAACCGCTACGTGATCGATCTCTCGCCGTATGACCACAGCAGGTTGGCGCCGTATGCCGCCGCACTGGCCCAGGAGTTGGCCCAGTCGCAGGCGGAGTTCATCGGCGAGCAGGCCTGGACGGTCTATGGCGACGTCATCGTCGAGATCGAGCGCGGTGACGGGCTCGATACCGGCATGTTCCGGGTCACGGCGGAGGTGTACACCGGCGGCGAGGTCGCGCCTGTGCAACAGCCCGCCTACGACGCGGCGCCGGCGTATTCGCCGTATGACCAGCAGCAGGGTGGCTACCAGCAGCACGGAGGGCACAACGGGCGCAACGTCGGCCTGGTCTCCGGCGACGGTCG
>NZ_QHHV01000484.1:0-1479 GCF_003947245.1 Actinoplanes sp. ATCC 53533
CGGCGATCGTCTCACCTTCGGTGAGGGAGAGTCGCCAGCTTCCGTCGGTGGCGTAGACGGCTACTCCATGGCAACGCCGGTATTGGCGTGTCGCGGCGAGTAGCCGCGGCAGACGTGGGTCAAGAAGAGGATCCGCGATGCCTTGCACGCCAAGGCGGACTTGGATCGCTGCGGCGCCGGGTGGCGCGTCGAGAGTGAGGTCGTCAAGGCCGAGCTCGGACGCCGTGCGGGCACACCAGAGATCATCATCGATGAATGTAATGGCGCCCAGGAGCTGTAAATCGACTTCGGCGCGAGTGATGGTGCGTCCGGTGATGGCGCTGAGGTATCTGGCGGTTTCGTCTGTCGGGTCGACCAGGGTGTGGTTGAACGCGGCGATGATGATGGGCTGGGCCTCCACAATTCGTTCCCGACGGCGTGGACCAGGCTGTACGGTCAGCCAGCACAGTGCGGCAGCGGCTTCCGGTAGCCACTGGGGCAGTCGTTGTTTGGTTTTCGTACGGACTTCTTGATCGACTTGGTTGAGCCAGCCGGGGCGGGTGCCGCCTCCCGCGAATCCGCCGAGCCAGCGCAGCCACAGGTCATCAAGGTCTTGCTCGGTCAACTCCAGCCGGTCGGGGGTCTGGGCGGAGGCGAGGTTGAGTTCGGCGAACGCGCCGACGATCGTCGCGAAGTTGCCGGCCGGCGCAAGGGGTTCGACCCATGCCAGGCGTGGGTCAGCTTGCGTGTCGGCCCAGCGTCGTAGGAGGTTGCGGGCGCGTACCCGGACGCGGGCGGCGAGCCGCCACCTCCGCGGTGTCGGTGCCTCCTCTTCGTCGGCGTCGGCGTCGGCGTCGAGGAGTCGTGCAAGAAGTGAATGCCCGGCTCGGCCGGAAGCGGGCTCGGATGGAGTCCGCGCGCGTAGCGCGTCGAGGAGCTCGATGATCGGTTCGCTGGCGTCGAGACTGTCGCTCCAAATTCTTCCGTATCGGCTGGCGCGTGGGTCACGGCCGAGCTGTTCACGTTCGAGGCGTACCCATAGGTCGTCGTTGCCCTGTTCGGTTTCCTCATCGGCCGTGACGCCGCCGACTGAGGTGGATGTCGGCCTGTCGCTGACCTCCATCACCATGTTGCGGTGCAGCCAGGCCAGCATCTTGCCGAGCGGGCTGTCGAGGTCGCCAGTGACAAGGCCGTCCGGTAGGTCGAGGCTGGGTCGCGCTGTGGCGGTGAGCGCGGCTGCGAGTGCGGTCGGGTCGTCCACGACTACCTGGTTGGACAGGACGGCATCGTTGGCGTCGACCAGGCGTACGAGTCGCCCGTGCAGCGGACCAGCGGTGACGGCTCTCCCGGAGGTGTCGTGGGTGAGCGGTTGTCGGTGGGTCAGGTCGTCAAGCAGCCAACCGGGCTGGGCCATCGGCTCGCTGGCCACTTCCACCCGTCCGTCGCCGTTCGCGGCTGCGGAGATCAGGCGTACTGAGGGCGCTGCGGGTTCCGGTTCGG
>NZ_QHHV01000485.1:0-694 GCF_003947245.1 Actinoplanes sp. ATCC 53533
CGCGCGGCGATGTCGCGCACGGGCACCTCGACGCCGGACGCGAGGAAGGCCGCAGCCGCCGCGTCCAGCAGGGTCTGCTCGTTGCGCCGGGCGTCGGCGCGCTTCCGCGGGACCGCCGGCCCCGATCCGCTGGCGTTGTCCGCCACTGCGCCGCCACCTCCACTTGGCAAACGGAACCATGTTCCGTATATTGGTTAACGGAACACGGCTCCGCTTGTTCAGCATGACAGAGCCGGCGGGCCGGACCAAGCCACGTGGGAGGAAAAATCATGCAGTACCGCACCTTGGGCCGCACCGGTGTGCAGGTCAGCACGCTCGTGCTCGGCGCGATGAACTTCGGGAAGATCGGCAGCACCACCCAGGAGGAGGCCACCGCGATCGTCGACGCGGCGCTCGACGCCGGGATCAACCTCATCGACACCGCCGACATGTACAGCGACGGCCAGTCCGAGGAGATGGTCGGCAAGGCCATCGCCGGCCGCCGCGACGACATCGTGCTGGCCACCAAGGCGGCCATGCCCATGGGCGACGAGCGCAACCATCGGGGCAGCTCGCGCCGCTGGCTGGTCACCGAGCTGGACAACAGCCTGCGCCGGCTCGGCGTCGACCACGTCGATCTCTACCAGGTCCACCGGTGGGACCCGGCCACCAGCGACGAGGAGACGCTGTCGGCCCTAACCGACCTGCGGCGGGC
>NZ_QHHV01000486.1:0-521 GCF_003947245.1 Actinoplanes sp. ATCC 53533
CCGCTCACCGACGACACCGTGCACCTGGTCGACGCGGAGTTCCTGGCCGCGCTGCCCGACGGCGCGATCGTCGTGAACGTGGCCCGGGGCCGGGTGGCTGACACCGCCGCGATCCTGGCCGAGGCCCGGGGCGGGCGGCTGCGCTTCGCGCTCGACGTGACCGACCCCGAGCCGCTGCCGGCCGGGCATGAGCTGTTCCGGCTGCCGAACGTGCTGATCAGCCCGCACGCCGGTGGCATGTCGACCGCGATGCTGCCCCGGGTCGCGCGGCTGGTCCGCCGGCAGATCGACCTGCTGCTGACCGGTGGGGAGCCGGTCAACGTGGTGCTGCGTTCCTGACGAGCCGAGGACCAGCGCCACCACCCGCGTGGCGCCGGGCCGGCTGCGGCATCCGGATGGATTCGGGTCGGGCTGGCTGCGGCATCCGGATGGATTCGGGTCGGGCTGGCTGCGGCATCCGGATGGATTCGGGTCGGGCTGGCTGCGGCATCCGGATGGATTCGGGTCGGSTGGCTGCGGCA
>NZ_QHHV01000487.1:0-862 GCF_003947245.1 Actinoplanes sp. ATCC 53533
GTGGTCACTTCAGCGCGGTTGCCGCCTCGTGGATGACGGCCGCTACCGCGCCTGGCTGCGAAAGATACACGGCGTGACTCCCCGCGGACTCGACCACCGTCGAGCCGGCGCGCTCGGACATCGCCCGCTGGGCCGGCGGGGGGATCATGCGGTCGTCCGTGGCGACCAGATACCAGCTGGGCTTGATTCGCCAGGCAGGCTCGGTGATCGCGCCACCCAGGGCGTCCACGCCCCACGGGACCTGCGAGTCGGCCATGAAGGCGGCCTGTTCCGCGGGCAGGTCGCCGGCGAACGAGGCGGCGAACTTCTCCCTGTCCAGAAACAGGAATCCGTCCCGGGGCGGCAGGATCGGCGGCACCGGGGCCCCCGGCGGCGGGTCGGCGATGAGCGTGTTGACCGACTCGCCCCGGTCGGGCGCGAACGCCGCTATGTAGACCAGCGCGGCGACCTTCTCGTGGGTACCCGCCTCGGTGATCACCGCGCCGCCGTAGGAGTGGCCGACCAGCACGACAGGGCCGTCCACCGCATCGATGATCTGGCGGGTGGCGGCGGCGTCACCTGCCAGCGACAGGGTCGGGTTCTGCACCACACTCACCCGGTAGCCGTCCAGTTTGAGCAGGTCGTACACCGCCTGCCAGCCGGATCCGTCGACGAATCCACCGTGTACCAGCACCACGTCCATCAGGCTCTCCTTGTCGTCGCCGATGCGTTGAGTGCCAGCGTCGTCCGCGATGGCCGGCCCGGGCTCGGAGGTAAGAGAACAGTTTCCGGACGACGGTGCACCCGGCCTTGACCCACCGAGGTGACGGCGTGACGATCGAGCCGGGGGCCACACATGTCATTGATCTTGAGCACGGACGCG
>NZ_QHHV01000488.1:0-362 GCF_003947245.1 Actinoplanes sp. ATCC 53533
ACGCGCGCGCGCGCGCGCGCGCGCGCGCGCGCGCGCGCGCGCGCGCGCGCGCGCGCGCGCGCGACGCGCGCGCGCGCGCGCGCGCGCGCGCGCGCGCGCGCGCGCGCGCGCGCGCGCGCGCGCGCGCGCGCGCGCGCGCGCGCGCGCGCGCGCGCGCGCGCGCGCGCGCGCGCGCGCGCGCGCGCGCGAGCGCGCGCGCGCGCGCGCGCGCGCGCGCGCGCGCGCGCGCGCGCGCGCGCGCGCGCGCGCGCGCGCGCGCGCGCGCGCGCGCGCGCGCGCGCGCGCGCGCGCGCGCGCGCGCGCGCGCGCGCGCGCGCGCGCGCGCGCGCGCGCGCGCGCGCGCGCGCGCGCGCGCGCGCGCG
>NZ_QHHV01000048.1:0-68108 GCF_003947245.1 Actinoplanes sp. ATCC 53533
GCTGCCCGGCGTGGCGCTGCCCGGCGTGGCGCTGCCCGGCGTGGCGCTGCCCGGCGTGGCGCTGCCCGGCGTGGCGCTGCCCGGCGTGGCGCTGCCCGGCGTGGCGCTKTCGGGGCGGTCAGTGGCTGGCGGCGCTGTGCCTGTTGACGCCGCGGCTGGTCCCGCGGTGGTCGGCTTCTCGCCCTGGCGGGGCGCTCCGGGCCTGGTCGGGGCCGTGGCGGTGAAGCGGCCGCTGGCCGGTGTGAGTGGTGGCGTCGAGCCGGGCTCCGGCGTGGGCGGGGCTGGCGAGTGGGGCTCGGCCACGGCGGAGCCGGCGGCCGTCGCTCGGGGCGCCGCAGGGGGTGACTTCGGAGGCTGGGTGGTCGGCTGCCGAGACCCCGGCGCCGTGGTCGGTGGGGTGGTCGCCGGGGCCGACTGGGCGCCTGTGCGCCTGCGGTGGGCGGCCACCTCATCAGCCGTGATCGACCCGAAAGCGGAGCCCGACCCGCGCATCGTCGCGTCCAGGGCGGGACGGCGCGAAGCCGAGGTGTCCACCCCTGGCGGCGGGGACGATGGTGTGCCCGTACCGAAGCGGTTGGGGTTTTCGATCTTTGTGGCATCCAGCTCGGGCGGTCTCTGTCCATCGACCCGCGTCGGGTTTTCCGCCGGTGGGCGGCCGACCGAGGCCTTGCCCGGCGCGAAGATCGGTGCGCGACCCCCCGCGGCCGGCGGCTGGCCCGGATTGACCGGCGGGCGCACCGGGGTGCCCTGCGAGCGGGCCGGGATGACCGGGTTGGTCTGCGGGCGGCCCGGGTTGACCGGCGGGCGGGGCTGTTCGGCCTGCGGGCGGCCGGGATTGACCGGCGGACGGGCCGGGGTGACCGGCGGGCGCGGCCCCGGAACGACCGGCGCGGAGGCCGACACACCGGGCACGACCGGCGGGGTGAGGCCCACCGAGGGGCGCTCGCGGCCGATGCCGGGCCGGCGCATCGTCGGGCTCATCGGGAAGCTCAGCTTCGACCGGCGGCCGGTCGCCCGCAGCAGCAGCCGCTCCGCCTCTTCGGCGTTGATCCGGTGGGCGGGGTCCTTACGCAGCAGGCCGTTGAGCACCGGCTTGAGCGGACCGGCGTTGCGGGCCGGCGGCGGGTTCTCGGTGGCCAGGGCGGCCAGCGTGGCGATCGCGGACGGTCGCGCGAACGGCGAGGCGCCCTCGACGGCCGCATAGAGCGTCGCGCCGAGCGACCAGAGGTCGGCGCCCGGCCCGGCGGTGCCGTCCCGGGCGCGCTCCGGTGCGATATAGGCGGGCGAACCCAGCACCAGACCGGTACGGGTCACGTTCGGGTCACCGGGCACAGTGGCGAGCCCGAAGTCGGTGAGCACGACCCGGCCGTCCTCGCCGATCAGGACGTTGCCGGGCTTCACGTCCCGGTGCACGACGCCGGCCCGGTGCGCGGCGCGCAGGGCGTTGAGCACGCCGAGCCCGATCTCGGCGGCACGGACCGGGGGGAAAGGCCCGTCCGCGGCGAGCACGTCCTGCAACGACCGCGACGGGACGTACTCCATGACGATCCACGGATCGGCATCGGTACGCAGGACGTCGAAGACCCGCACGACGTTGATGTTGTTGAGCCGGGCGATGGCGCGCGCTTCTCGCAGCGAGCGCTCACGCATCTCCCGCCGCTCCTCGGGCGTCAGCCCCGGTGGCGGCACGAGCTCCTTGATGGCGACCTCGCGGTGCAGGACGACGTCGGTCGCCCGCCAGACACGACCCATCCCGCCCTGACCGAGCGGCGCGATGAGCCGGTAGCGGTCAGCGACAATGAGCGGGGGGGAAGTAGACATCACGCAGAAAATACCCGGTCATGTCGAGCCGCAGCGAATCGATCAGCCGAGTGTGGGAAACGTGTCACCGAGAACCTCCCGCAAGGCCGTAAGCTTGATCAATGGATGAGGAACCGCTGGTCAGCGTCGTGCGAGGCACGCCGACCCCGGAAGAACTCGCGGCGCTGCTCTGCGCCCTGGCCAGCCGATTCGTGCCTGAGGATTCACGTTCACGCGGGCCGGCCCTGGCATCCTGGCCGAGAAGTGCCCGCCCAGCCGCGGTCCGGCCATCCTGGCGAGCCTCGGGCCAGCCCCGCTAGACATCGACGGGTCTCGGTAGGATTGCGACTGTCCATAGCCCAGGGTAGGGACTGCAACGACACGCGGTAACAGACTACCCTCGCGGAAGAATTCGCACTCTCGGGGGAGGGCTTGAGCGATGCCCGTAGACAACGGACCACCGCCGCTGATCGGCAGTGACAGCTCGATCGAGACGGACATCCAGGCGATGGAAGAGTTCGCAGCGACGCTGGCGAACGAGGTCCAAACGGGATATGACCCGCATCTGCAGCAGGTCATCCCGGCCATGCTGACCCAGCTACCGGAGGGCAGCGGCGACTTCCCCGAGCTGCGGAGCTTCCTGGAGCTGCACCACGAGGTCCAGCAGCAGACCTTCTCCAACACGTTCAACTTCCGCGACGGCACCAACCACTTCGCCGTGGTCGCGCAGTCGATCAGCGAGGAGTACGCCTCCAGCGACGCCTTCGCCCGCGCGAAAGTTCGCGACGTCAACGAAGGCTTCGATGCGGCGGCCAACCCGCTCCTAGGTGAGACCGGAACAGGGGTGAAGAGCTGATGCTGATCGCTGACGGGGGCGGCGGCTACGGCGGCACCCACTGGATGGCGAAGGAAGTCCCGGCCATGTGGGCAGCCATCGCAAACCAGGACACCGAGCCTCACTACCAAGTGGTCGGGGGCTGGAGCAAGACGGCGGACCTGACGCTCGCCCACCTCGCCCAGGTACGGGTATACCGCGACAACCTGGCGAGCGTATGGCCGCCGGCGAAGAGCCCGGCCGCAGCGGCCTACATCGCCCGCCTGGACAAGCTGATGGCAGACCTCCAGGCGACCCACGACGCGGCGTCCGCGAACTACACGGCGTTCTCGACGGTGACTCTGACGCTGAGCCTGGCCCGGAGCAAACTGAAGCCGATCCTCGACCAGTACGAGACCAACCGGCAGTTGAACCTGGACTGGCAAGCGCAAAAGGACGCCGCGCCCGCCGCGACGCCGCAGGTGGCCGGAACGCCGTCGCCATCTCCGTCGCCGGCTCCGATCGCGCCGGTGCCACCGGTCTCGGCCGCGCGGCAAGAAGAGCTGAACAACCAGGCCCGCGCCATCATGTACGACCTGAGCAGCACGGTGCTGAGCGGCCAAGCCGCCCTCCAGAAGCCAAAGCCCTATAAGCCTGGTGGCGGGGAGTATGGCGACGACGGTGACGGTCAACGGATTGATGGAGGTGCCGGCGGCTTCGCCGTCCCACCGGTCATTCCGCCTCCGGGTGGAGGCGGTAGCGGGTCGTCAGGAACATCGGTCAGTCCCGGTTCCTCGTCCCACGTCAGCCCGGTATCGCCGACAACGCACACCCCTGTCGGTAACGGCCCTACCACCGTCGGCGGCGTGAGCACCGGCCCGATCCTCGGCGGGATCGGCAATACGCCGGTCATCACCCCGCCTACTCCCGGCCCCCCGACCCCGGTTCCGACACCTACCCCGACGCCTCCGGGACCGGGTCCGGTACCAGGCCTCATCGGGACCCCCAGTGCCAGCGGGCTCCTGCCTCCCGGCGGACCACTGCCGAATGGCACGAGGACACCGCAATCGGGCCTCGTCAAGCCCGGCATTCCCGCCAACAGCGGCCGCATGACGATGCCCTCAGGGGGCGTCATCGGCGCCAGCCCGGGCAGCGGAATGATTGGACAGATGCCGACCGGAGCCACGGGGAATCGGGCGCCCGGCGCCGGTCGAGTAAATCCCGTTGGTGGCGTCATCGGCCAGCAGGGTGGCACTCCATCGGGCCGAGGCGGAGCGCCTACCCACGGCTTGCCTCCGCAGAGCGGCCCTATGGCGCCCGGCCAGGGCCGCGGCCGCGGACGACGCCAGGAAGGCGAGCAGGACCGTTGGGACCCGGACAATCCGTGGTCGACCGAGGAAGGCGTCAACCCAATCGTCCTGCCGCCGGACGAGCAAGGCCCGATCGATCCCGGTCCGGCTATCGGTTATCGGAGATGAGACGACAACTGATCGCGTTGGTCACGGCGGCCTTGGCTGGGGCCGGCACCGCCGCTTTCGGGGCCCCGGCTCTCGCGGACACCCGGGACGACCAGTGGCACCTCAAATACCTGAAGGTAGCTGAGGCGCACCGAATCAGCACCGGAAAGGGCGTCACCGTAGCTGTTATCGACTCCGGTGTCGCAAAGCACCCAGACCTCCCTGGCGTCGTGAGTGGGACCGACCTCGTCAAACCCGGAGGCGACGGACGAACCGATGTGACCGGACACGGCACCAGCATGGCCGGCCTCATTGCCGCCCACGGCAACGGCCGGCAGCACGCCTTGGGTATTGCGCCCGATGCGAAGATTCTGCCTATCCGCGTGCTCGGCAAAGGCAAGACCGTGATTAGCCTCGGCCCTGCTATACGGTATGCAATTTCGCACGGCGCCAAGGTAATCAACATGTCCATTGGTGGCGGAATCGACCCGGACGACCTTGCAGGCATCAAAGAAGCCGAAGAAGCCGATGTGGTATTGATCGCGTCAGCCGGCAACAAGCCTGACGCCGTTTCCGTCTCAGCGCCGGCCTTTCTTGACGGCGTGGTCGCTGTGGGTGCGGTAGACCGCAGCGGCAACCACGCCAAGATTTCCGTCTCGGGAAGCGCACTCGACATCGCCGCACCCGGGGAAGACATCACGAGCACCAATCGCGAGGGCGGCTACAACGTCCGCCAGGAAGGCACCTCTCAGGCCGCGGCCATCGTTTCCGGGGCGGCCGCTCTGTTGCGTAGTAAATACCCGAACATGAGCGCTACCGAGGTCGTCGAGCGGCTTGAGTCCACGGCTATCGACAAGGGAGCGCCCGGGGTCGACCCCGACTACGGGCACGGCATCATCGACATCGTTGCCGCGTTGAGCGACAGCACCACCCCCGAGCCATCTGCCAGCGCAGCCCCATCCGGGACCACCGCAGCCCCAGCACCCACCACCACGACCTCTGCCGCGTCCCCGGAAGCCGAGCCCGCCGGCAGCAGCACCCCCCTGATCATCGGTGGCGTCGCCGTGCTCGTCCTTCTCGGCGGGCTGGCCGCCTTCCTTCTCACCCGCCGCCGCGCCGGCCGCGAAACGCGGGGACCGGCCGGTCCTCCGCCTCCGCGCGACTTGTAGCGTTGCCTTCCGTGCAGATCGACATCTCCCCGCGTCTCGTGCTCGCCTCCGCCAGTCCGGCCCGGCGTGCCCTCCTCAGCGCCGCCGGTATCGACGTCGACGTGCAGGTCAGTGGCGTTGACGAGTCCGTAGTGGAGGCCGCGGACGCCGCCGATCTCTGCCTCACCCTGGCTCGGATGAAGGCGAGAGCCGTCGCCGCCACCCTGCCCGCCGAGCCCGGCGTTCTCGTGCTCGGCTGCGACTCCGTGCTCGCCTTCGGCGGGGAGATTCTCGGGAAGCCGCACAACCCGGCCGAGGCCGTGCAGCGGTGGCGGGCCATGCGGGGCCGCTCCGGGGTGCTCTACACCGGGCATCACCTCACCGACCTGGTCACCGGCAAGCAGGCCGAGGAGGTGGGGGCCACAGTGGTGCACTTCGCCGATCTCAGCGATGATGAGATCTTGGCCTACGTCGCGTCCGAGGAGCCGTTGCATGTTGCTGGAGCCTTCACCATCGACGGCAAAGGTGGCGCGTTCGTTGAGCGGATCGAGGGAGATGCCGGCAATGTCATCGGGTTGTCCCTGCCACTGCTCCGGCGGTTGCTCATGACCTTCGGCTTCACCGTTCCCCAGCTGTGGAGGGCACCGGCATGAGTTTCAAGGAGCTTCCGCTCACCCCTGAGCTGCATGATTACCTACTCAGACACAGCACGCCGGTGGATGAGGTTACCGCCGATCTTGTGGCGGAGACGCGCACCGTGCTGTACGGGCATGCCAGCATGCAGGTCGCGCCCGAGCAGGCCGCGTTTCTGCGGTTGTTGACTTCGCTGCTGGGCGTACGGCAGGCAGTCGAGGTCGGCACCTTCACCGGGCTCTCCGCGCTCTCGATCGCCCAAGGTCTCGCCGACGGCGGGAAGTTGATCTGCTTCGACATCTCTGAGCAGTTCACCCGGTTGGCGCACCGCTACTGGGAGCGGGCCGGGGTCGACGATCGGATCGATTTGCGGATCGGGCCGGCCGCCGAGCGCATCCGGGAGCTGCCCACCGAGCCGCACCTCGATCTGGTCTTCATCGATGCCGACAAGGGCGGCTACGTGACGTACTGGAACGAGCTGGTTCCCCGGGTGCGGCCCGGCGGGGTCATCCTGGTCGACAACACGCTGTGGTCCGGCCGGGTCGTCGACCCGCGGAGCGAGTCCGACCGGTTCATCACCGGATTCAACGAGGTGGCCCGCAACGACCCGCGCGTTGAGCTCGTCATCCTGCCGATCGCCGACGGCCTGACCATCGCCCGCCGGCTCCCCTGGGGGAGCCGGCGGACACCTGAGGAGCCTGCGGACACCTGAGGGAGCCGGCGGACACCTGAGGAGCAGGGTCAGCGGACGCTGCGGGCGAACAGCCGGGCCGCCCAGAGCAGCGCGAGTGCCGCCAGCGCCGCCATGATCAGCAGGCCCTGCCAGACGGCGGGGGCGCCCAGGTCGCCGAGGAACAGCGCCCGCACCCCGTTCACCGCCCAGGAGAACGGGTTCCAGTCGGCGATCGCCTGCAACCAGCCCGGGGCGAAGGTCAACGGCAACAAGATCCCGGAGAGCAGCAGTACGGGCTGAGCCACCGTGTTCATCACCGGCGCCAGCACGTCCTCGCTCTTCACGGCCAGCGCCACCCCGTAGGACAACGCCGAGGTCATCAGCGAGATCAGGGCCAGCATCAGGTATGCCAGCAGCAGGTTGCCGATGAACACCCGCAGGTCGAAGGCGAGCGCCAGCACAGTGATGATCACCGCCTGGGCCAGCAGGGACACGGTGTCGCGCAGGGACCGGCCGAGCAGCAGGGCGAACCGGCTGACCGGGGTGACCCGGGACCGCTCGATCACCCCGGCGCGCAGCTCCGCGATCAGGCCGAAGCCCTGGAACAGGCCGCCGAAGATGGCCAGCAGCACCAGCAGGCCGGGCACGAAGATCTCGTACGCCTCGGCGTTGGTCCGCACGCCCAGCGCCGGTTTCAACAGCGGTGCGAAGAGCAACAGGTACATCACCGGCTGGAAGATGCCGACGACGATCCAGATCGGGTTGCGCAGCAGCAGCTGCATCTGACGGTTGAAGATCAATGATGTGTCGCGCAGCAGTTTCACGGCTCAGCTCTCCCGCAGCGATCGGCCGGTCTTGGTCAGGAACACGTCGTCGAGGCTGGGCCGGTGCAGCTCGATCGTGCCCAGCGGCACGGCGGCACCGTCCAGCGCGCGCAGGATCAGCGGGATCGCGCTCGCGCCCTCGTCGACGTAGAGCCGGACGCTGTCCTCGTGGGTCTCGAGCTTGTTGATGAAGTCGGCCGAGCCCAGCGCCTCGGCCGCGCGGGCCGGTGACGCCACGCCGACCAGGACCACGTCGCCCGAGATCTCGCGCTTGAGGGCCGCCGGCGTGCCCGAGGCGACGATCTCGCCGTTGTCCATGATCGAGAGGCGGTCACAGAGCGCGTCCGCCTCGTCCAGGTAGTGCGTGGTGATGAAGACGGTCATGCCCTCGGCGCGGAGCCGGCGGATCTCGTCCCACATGTGCGCCCGGCTCTGCGGGTCGAGGCCGGAGGTCGGCTCGTCCAGGAAGACCACCCGCGGCTCGTGGATGATGCCGAGGGCGATGTCGACCCGGCGTCGCTGGCCACCGGAGTAGGTCTTGCACTTGCGGTCGGCATACTCGCTGAGCTGGAAGCCTTCCAGCACCCGGGCGGCGCGCCGGGTGGCGACGGATTTCGAGATGCCGTAGAGCCTGGCCTGCAGCACCAGCTCCTCGCGGGCGGTGGAGTCGTCCCAGGTGCTGCCGCCCTGGGCCACGTATCCGATCCGGCGCCGGACCTCGCCGGGATTCTTGCGCAGGTCGGCGCCCGCGATGGTGGCCTCGCCGCCGTCCGGCTCGATGAGCGTGGCGAGCATCCGCAGCGTCGTGGTCTTGCCGGCGCCGTTCGGGCCGAGGAAGCCGAAGATCTCGCCCTCGTCCACCTTCAGGTCGACGCCCCGGACGGCGTCGACCTTCTTCTTCTCGCGGCCCTGGCGGGACATGAAGGACTTCCGCAGCCCCCGCGTTTCGATCATGGTGACCCCCAGTCGTGGGCAGGCGGACGCCTGCCACCGGTCGAAGGGCAGCGTATGACCGGGGCTCGCGAATAGTCAAACTTGATTAATTAGCGATCTTGCCCTCCGGCCGCGGCAACAGCTCATCCACCGCGCCCGGCGACAGCTCATCCACCGCGCCCGGCGACAGCCCCTCCGCCCAGCCCGGCGCGGGCTGGTCCGCCATGCCCGGCGGCAGATAGGACGCCCCCGACTCGATCAGCCCGGCGATGCGCTCGCACCAGCGGATCTCCGCCGCGGACCGCTCGATCGACAGCTCCCACATCCAGCTCACATAGGGCGGCTTGTGCTCGGCCCAGTCCGCGCCGAGGGCCGCCTGCAGCTGCTTGATCCCGGCGGCGAGCTGGACCGCGCGATTGCGCAGCGCCGCCGCCGCCTCCGCCCGGGGCAGCGCGGGCAGGAAGGAGAACGCCGCCATGAACGGATCGGGCGGCATGGCGACCGACCACCAGTTGCCGCGCAGCAGCGACTGGAACTCGGCGACGCCCTTCTCGGTGATCTCATAAGTGGTCCGGGCCGGGCGCGCGCCCACCTGCTCGGTCGCCACCTCGCGCAGCAACTGCTCGTCGGAGAGCTTGCGCAGGCCGTGGTAGATCGAACCGGGCTGGACGTTCGCCCATTTGTCGGCACTCCAGCTCAGCAGCTCGCGGCGCACGTCGTAGCCGTGCACCGGCTGCATCCACTGGACCAGGCCGAGGATCATCATGCGGGTCGCCGACATATCTCACAGGTTAATAGCCAAACTTGACTGAGCGGCCTGTCGGTGCCGGACGATAGGCTCACTCCCGTGCGCAAGGTATTGATCGCCAATCGGGGCGAGATCGCCGTCCGAGTCATCCGGGCCTGCAAGGACGCGGGCCTGGCCAGCGTCGCCGTCTATGCGGACGCCGATCGCGACGGGCTGCCCGCGCGGCTCGCCGACGAGGCCTACGCGCTGGAGGGCGAGACCGCGGCGGAGACCTATCTGCGCATCGACAAGCTGCTCGACGTCGCCGCCCGCAGTGGCGCCGACGCGGTCCACCCCGGCTACGGCTTCCTGTCGGAAAACGCCGGCTTCGCTCAGGCCGTACAGGATGCGGGTCTGACCTGGATCGGCCCCACCCCGGCGGCGATCCGCGACCTGGGCGACAAGGTCACCGCGCGGCACATCGCGCAGCGCGCCGGCGCCCCGCTCGTGCCGGGCACGGCCGAGCCGGTCAAGCACGCCGACGAGATCGTCGCGTTCGCCCGCGAGCACGGCCTGCCGGTCGCCATCAAGGCGGCGTTCGGCGGCGGCGGCCGCGGCCTCAAGGTCGCCCGCACCATCGAGGAGATCCCCGCGCTGTTCGATTCGGCGACCCGCGAGGCGGTGGCGGCCTTCGGCCGTGGCGAGTGCTTCGTCGAGCGCTATCTCGACCGCCCCCGGCACGTCGAGGCGCAGGTCCTGGCAGACACCCACGGCAACGTGATCGTCGTCGGCACCCGCGACTGCTCCCTGCAGCGCCGCCACCAGAAGCTGGTCGAGGAGGCGCCGGCGCCGTTCCTCAGCGACGACCAGCGGGCCCGCATCCACTCCAGCGCCAAGGCGATCTGCCGCGAGGCCGGCTACCACGGCGCCGGCACGGTCGAATACCTCGTCGGCCAGGACGGCACCATCTCGTTCCTGGAGGTCAACACCCGGCTGCAGGTCGAGCACCCGGTCAGCGAGGAGACCACCGGGCTCGACCTGGTGCGTGAGCAGTTCCGCATCGCCGACGGCGAGGTGCTGCCGACGACCGACGACCCGGCCCCGCGCGGCCACTCGATCGAGTTCCGGATCAACGGCGAGGATCCGGGCCGCAACTTCCTGCCCGCCCCCGGCCAGGTGACCGCCCTGGCCTGGCCGTCCGGCCCGGGCGTGCGGGTGGACGCGGGCGTCGAGGCCGGCAGCGTGATCGGCGGCAACTTCGACTCCCTGCTGGCAAAGATCATCGTGACCGGCGCCGACCGCACGGAGGCGCTGCGGCGCGCCCGCCGCGTGCTCGACGAGACGGTCATCGAGGGCATGGCCACGGTGCTGCCGTTCCACCGCCTCGTCGTGCGCGACCAGGCCTTCGTGGAGTTCACCGTGCACACCAACTGGATCGAGACCGAATGGCAGGGTGGCGTGCCGGCCTTCACCGCCACGGCCGCCCCGGCGGCCGCCGGGCAAGACCGCGAGACCGTCGTGGTCGAGGTCGGCGGCAAGCGCCTCGAGGTGCGACTGCCGGCAAACTTCCTTTCCGGTACGCGCACAGTCAGCCCAGCCCGCCCCCATGCTCGCCGCTCGGGGTCGGGCGCACAGGCGGCGGGGACAGCGGGCGCGGCCGCGCTGACCGCCCCGATGCAGGGCACCATCGTCAAGGTGGAGGTCCTGGACGGTGACACCGTCTCGGAAGGCGACGTGATCGTGGTCATCGAGGCGATGAAGATGGAGCAGCCACTGCAGGCGCACCGCGCGGGCACGGTCTCCGGCCTGTCGGTCGAGGTCGGCGCCACCGTGACGGCCGGCTCCACGATCTGCGAGATCTCCTAGGGGCGGCTGGCGGCTGCTGATCCGCCAACCACCGCCCTAGCCCCGCGGCTTTGGGCGGGCGGTTGGCGGCTTCTGATTCGCCAACCACCGCCCTAGCCCCGCGGCTTTGGGCGGGCGGTTGGCGGCTTCTGATCCGCCAACCACCGCCCTAGCCCCGCGGCTTTGGGCGGCTCGGCTTCGTGGTGAGCTGGCGCAGCACGGCCCGGGCCATCTCGTCCGGCATCTCTGGCATGTCCGGGAGCGCGTCGCTGAGCCACAGCGTCGCGAAGCCGTGCGCGAGCGACCAGGCCGCGAGCCCGGCCTCGCGCACATCGGCGGCACCGGCGCCGTCCGGCAGGTCCGCGACTCCCGCGTAGAGGGCGTCGCCCGACCGGTCCCGAGCTGCGACCAGCGCCGGGTCGTCCGCGTGGTAGAGATCCGGGCGCCACATCACCTCGAAGTGCGCCCGGTGCGCGGTCGCGAAGCGGACGTAGGCGACCCCGAGCTCCAGGAAGCTGCCCGTCGCCGCGCGGGTCGCCAGCAGGTCGGCCGCCAAGCGGTCGAAGCCCTCCGCCGCCAGCGCGGTGAGCAGGCCTTTCTTGTCGCCGAAGTGGTGCGTCGGCGCGGCATGGGAGACCCCGGCCCGCCGCGCGAGATCCCGCAGGCTCAGCGCCGCCGGGCCGTCCTCGGCGATCGCCGCCGCGGCCGCGTCCAGCAGCGCGCGACGCAGGTCCCCGTGGTGGTAGCTCGCCTTCGCCATGCCGCCAGCATAACTTTCCATTGACAAGATGGCCACGAGAGGCGCATCTTTGCAGTGACAAGTTTGGAGGACACGAGATGGCACCCCTGGTCACTCTCCTTGCCGGCACGGTCCTGGCCCGGCTGCTCGGCCTGCTCGGCGTCGACGTTCTCGACGGCTGGCTGCCCGCGCTGCGGGTCGGCCTGGCCCTGATGTTCGTGCTGACCGGCCTCGCCCACTTCGGCCTCGGCCGGCGCGCGGGCCTGGTCGCCATGGTCCCGCCGCGCCTGCCCCGGCCGGAGCTGCTGGTCACGGTCACCGGCGCGCTGGAGCTGGCCGGCGCGGCCGGGCTCATGCTGCCGGCGACCTACCGGCTCGCCGCGGCGTGCCTCGCGCTGCTGATGCTCGCCATGTTCCCGGCCAACGTCTACGCCGCGCGGCACCACGTCGACCTGGCCGGCAAGCCGGCAACGCCGCTGCCCCTGCGCACCGCCCTCCAGGTCCTCTACGTGGCGGCGGCTCTGACGGTCGCGCTGGCCTGAACCAGGACCGCCCCTCCAGGCCGCTACGCGGCGGCGGCACTGACGGGACAGGACCCGGCGGCAGAAGTCGGTCGCGCTGGCCTGAGCCGGGCCCGCACCGGCGGGGGCGGGGGTCAGCGGAGGCGGGTGATCGTCACCTCGACGCCCTGGCCGGTGCTCGCCGGGCCCGCGTACACGCCCTTGAGCGGTGGCACGTCGCCGTACTCCCGACCCCGGCCGACCACGACGTGCCGCTCCCCCACCGGGACGCCGTTGGTCGGGTCGAAGGCCGTCCAGCGGCCCACCCACCACTCCACCCAGGCGTGGCTCTGGCCGACCACGCTGTCCCCGATCGCCGCCGACGGCTTCGGGTGCAGGTAGCCGGAGACGTACCGGGCCGGCATCCCCATCTCGCGCAGCAGGCCGACGGTCAGGTGGCTGATGTCCTGGCAGACGCCCTTGCGCTGCTCCCAGGCGTGCAGCGCGTCGCTCTGCACGCCCGTGGCGCCGGGCTGATAGGTGACCTCGCCGCGCACGAACTCGCAGACGGCCAGCGCCGCGGCGTGCGGTGTCGCGTGGGCGCCGCGGATGTCGGCCGCGATCCCGGTCAGCTCCTCGTTCAGGCCCGTGCGCTTGGTGGCCAGCAGCAGCTCGTACCAGCGGTCGACGTTCTCCGGCACCGCCAGCTCGTCCCAGGCCGCGCCCTCGCCCTGCTCGATCAGGTCGCCGGGCGGCAGCGTCTCCACCGTGGAGGTGGCCGTCACCGTCAGCGCCTCGTGCTTGGCGTGCACGTCGAACGCCGTGACCACCGTGCCCCAGTAGTCCTCGTAGCGATACGTGCGGGCCGGCGGCCACACCTCGACCCGGGCGTCCAGCACGGCCTGGTGGGTCTCGTTGCGCGGCCACATCCGGGCCTCGTTGTAGGACGACGACACCGGCCCGGCATAGTCGAACCCGCTGCGGTGCTGAATCTTCAGCCGCCAGCTGTCCACCAACGGAACGCTCATGCCACCACGGCTCCCCGGACCCAGTTGACGGCTGTGGTTTGGCGGAAGTAGCGCCGCGAGACCGCCTCGTTGACCTGCGAGCAGGTCTTCTCCAGGCTGGCCAGCACCGGCCCGAGATCGTCGATCAGCTCGTCCGCGCCGCGGAACTCCAGGTTGGTGCGGGCCCGGCCGACGATCCGCTGCGCGTCCGTGGCCACCCCGGCCCGGCCGGGATCCGGCTCCAGATCCGTCAGGCAGCTCTCGGCGGTGGAGAGCGCCGCGAAGACCGACCGCGGGAAGAGCCGGTCGAGCAGCAGGAACTCCGCCGCGTGGCGGTCGTCCAGGGAGCCACGGTACGTCCGCAGGAACGTCTCCCAGGCCCCGCTGGACCGCAGCAACGTCAGCCAGGACGGAATGCTCCCGCCGGCCCGCTCGTGCGTCCGCAGCAGCCGCGCGGTCATGTCCACCCGTTCCACGCTGCGGCCCAGCACCAGGAACAGCCAGCCCTCGTCCCGGCTCATGGTGGCGTCGGTCAGCCCGGCCATCACCGCGCAGCGCTCGCGCACCCAGCGGAAGAACGAGTGCACACCCTGCTGCTCCACCCGGCGGCGCGCGTTCGGCAGGCCGTGCCAGGTCGAGTTGAGACACTCCCACATCTCCGAGGAGACCGTCTCGCGCGCGCCGCGGGCGTTCTCCCGGGCCGCGGCCAGCGCGCCGACCACCGAGCTGGGGCTGCGCTCGTCCAGGCCGAGCAGGCCGACCACCCGGGCCGCGGTGAACGGCTCGTCCTCCAGCGGCATGCCCATCACCGACAGCAGCGACCGGCACGCCTGGTCCTCGCTGGTCCACGGGTCGGCGAGGATGCGCTGCAGGTGCACGTCCAGGATGCGGGCGGTGTCCTCGGCCCGTTCGACGTAGCGGCCGATCCAGTAGAGCGACTCGGCGATCCGGCTCAGCATCGCGGCCCTCCCTGCTGTTGTTGTTGCTGCTGTTGCTGCTGGGCCTCGCCGCCGCCGGCGCCCGGGCCCGGATCCGGGCTGGACGCCGAGGGCAGCGGCGCCGGCTCGGCGACCAGATGCGGCACCTCGAACGGCGACGTGTCGTCGGCGTCGGCGAGCACCCACGTGTCCTTGGAACCACCGCCCTGGCTGGAGTTCACGACCAGGGCGCCCTCGGGCAGCGCGACCCGGGTGAGCCCGCCGGGCAACACCCAGATCTTCTCGCCGTCGTTGACCGCGAACGGCCGCAGGTCGACGTGCCGGCCGCGCAGCCGGTTGCCGATCAGGGTGGGCACCATCGAGAGCTTCACCTCGCGCTGGGCGATCCAGCCCCGCGGATCGGCGACGATCTTCCCGGTGACCTCGGCCAGCTCGGCCGCCGAGGCCTGCGAGCCGATGACGATGCCCGCGCCGCCGGCGCCGTCGACCGGCTTGAGGACCAGCTCGCCCAGCCGCGGCAGGACCTCCTCCAGGACCCCCGGCTCGTCCAGCCGGTAGGTGTCGACGTTGGGCAGCAGCGGCTCCTCGTTCAGGTAGTACCGGATCAGGTCCGGCACGTACGTGTAGAGGAGCTTGTCGTCGGCGACGCCGTTGCCGACCGCGTTGGCGATGGTGACCCGCCCCGCCCGGGCCGCGTTGAGCAGCCCGGCCACGCCGATCACCGAGTCGGCACGGAAGTGCACCGGGTCCAGGAAGTCGTCGTCGATGCGCCGGTAGATGACGTCCACGCGCTGCTCGCCGGCCGTGGTCCGCATCGCCACGTCGTTGCCGACGCAGACCAGGTCGCGGCCCTCGACCAGCTCGACGCCCATCTCCCGGGCGATCAGCGCGTGCTCGAAGTAGGCGGAGTTGTAGACGCCCGGGCTGAGCACCACGACGGTCGGATCGGTGACGCCGACCGGGGCCGCGGCGCGCAGCGCCCGCAGCAGCATGCCCGGATACGACTCCACCGGCAGGATCTTGGTGGCGGCGAAGACCTCGGGCAGCACCTGGGCCATCGCCCGGCGGTTCTCCATCACGTAGCTGACCCCGGACGGGATCCGGACGTTGTCCTCCAGCACCCGGAAGGTGCCCTGCTCGTCGCGGATCAGGTCGACCCCGGCGACGTGGATCCGGACGCCGTTGGGCGGATTGATCCCGGCCGCGGCGCGCAGGAAGTGCGCGCTGGTGGCGATGATCCGCCGCGGCACCACACCGTCCGCGAGCACCTGGCCGGCGCCGTACACGTCGGCGAGGAAGGCCTCCAGGGCACGGATCCGTTGCGCCACACCGAGTTCGACCGAGCGCCACTCGGCGGCCGCGATGATCCGCGGCACGATGTCGAGGGGAAAGGGCCGTTCGACGCCCTTGAGCGCGAACGTGATGCCCTGGTCCAGGAACGCCCGGGCCAGCACCTCGGCACGAACGCCCAGCTCAGCGCTCGACAGCGGCTGCAGCGTGGCGTGCAGGGCCTCGTAGGTCTCCCGAGGCATGCCTAGCTCGCTGAACATCTCGTCCCAGCCGGGGCCGAGGCGGTACTCCTCGAAAAGATCCGCCATGGCCTGACCCTACGGGCGACTCGTTGCGCGCGGGTAACAGTGATCGCGGCGATGTCACGGGGACACATCACGAGGACATGGGGCGGGCCGCCGGTACGGGACCTACCGACGGCCCTGGCGCATCGCACCCGGGGTGAGCCGGGCGGGCGCCGCTCGCCCGAGACACCGAGAACGGGGGACCCGGCGTATCGGGGACTGCACCCAGGCTACGCGCGCCCGGCCCGCATCAGAAGCGCCGATCCAGGGTTACATCGTCAGAGATTGGCAGAAATGCCTCGTGAGAGCGGACCCCACCGGCAACATGCGACACGTAGCGTGTCGGGCATCACCCTTTGCCGGGCCTGATCAGGGAGCATTCTTTACTCAGCTCATTCTCAGGGGCGCCCACGGACAATGCCGTGAGCCCTGGAGGCGCGAGGTGGCCGACCGATGACCGAATTGTTGACCGTGATGGCAACGCCGGCATGGGTTTACCTTGCGCTTTTCGGGTTCCTCGCCGTCGACGCGATGGTGCCGGTCGTGCCGATCCAGGCCATCATGATCACCTGCGGTGCGCTCACCGTCTACGGCAACCTGAGCCTGCCCCTGGTCATCGCGGTCGGCGTGCTGGGCATGTTCACCGGCGACTCCATCGCCTTCGTGCTGGGCCGCACCGCCGGGCACGTCGGCGGGCACTGGCTCAGCGGGCGCCTGAGTGCCGTCCGGCAACGCTTCGCGCCGAGAAACCAGCACGTGGACAAGCCGGAGTCAAAGACCCGGCGCGCTGCCGTGCGGTTCACCCGGGGCCTGCGCAAGCCCGGCCCGCTGGTGCTGCTGCTCTGCCGCTTCGTCCCCGGCGGCCGGATGGCGGCGGGCTACCACGCCGGCCGCAGCGGCTATCCGACCAAGCTCTTCGTGGGTTACGACGGCGCCGCGGCGCTGGGCTGGGCCACGTACGGCGGCCTGGTCGGCCACGTCGGCGGCACCGCGATCACCCAGTCCGCCTGGCGGCTGTTCGCAATCGCCGCCTGCGCCGCGGTCATCTTCGGCACCGCGGGCTGGATCCTGGCCCTGTTCGGCGGCCGCAAGGAGTCGGACGACGCCGAGAAGCCCGAGCCGGACGACGTGGTCCCGGCCGACGAGGCCCCGGCCGCCCTGAAGCCGGGTGACTTGCCGACGCAGCAGGACCAGCCGAGCCGCATCCGGCGCTGACGCGGCTGGCACCGTCGGCATAGCCTGGCGCGATGCGGGACGAGATCGAGCAGGTATACCGGGCCTATGCCCCCGTGCCGCTCGACCCGGACGTGGCGTACTGCGACCACTGCGTGTCGGCGGAGCAGATCGCGGAGCTGCACTCGTACCCGTTGCGGGAGATCCCGGCCGAGGCCATCGGCAAGCTGGTCTTCAAGGGGCTCTCGACCTGGGGCGAGGAGCCGTACTTCCGGCATTTCATCCCCCGGCTGCTGGAGCTGACCGTCGCCGGGGAGCTCAACGACCTCCCGTTGACGGTCTACCTGCCGAGCAAGCTGGCCCGCTGCCTGGCGTCCGGCACGCCCGAGGAGCGGGCGGCCGTCGACCGGTTCCTGACCGCATGGTGGTTGGACACGCTGGCGCGGCACCCGTCGCCGCTGGACGCGGAGACGGTCTACGAGATGGTCACCGCGCTCGGGCGACCCGGCGAGCCCTTGCTGGCGGCCTTCCCCGGCGCCAAGCCCTGGCACCTGACGATGTTCGTCGTCGAGGCCGCCTACCGCGATCCGCCTCCGGACGTCGCGGCCTGGCTCCGGAGTGGCGTCCCGGCCGCGCTGCTGACGGCGGCCGGGAACACCACGGACGATCTGGAGCTCCTGGAGCAGATCGGCTGGGCCCTGGAGCTCCTCGCGCGCAACTACTGACGCTCGTGCAGCATCAACTGCCGGGCGGCCTCGGCGATGGAGCCGGACAGCGACGGGTAGATCGTGATCGTGTGCGCGAGCTGGTCCACCGTCAGGTTGTTCTCGATCGCCATCGTGATCGGCAGGATCAGCTCGCTGGCCTTCGGCGCCACCACCACGCCACCGACGATCTGACCGGTCGCCGGGCGGCAGAAGAGCTTGACGAAACCGTCCTTCAGGCCGGCCATCTTCGCCCGCGCGTTGCCGGTCAGCGGCAGCATGACCTGGCGGGCGGGCACCTTGCCGGCGTCGACGTCGTTCTGCGAGAGGCCGACCGTGGCCAGCTCCGGGTCGGTGAAGACGTTGGCGGAGACCGTCCGCAGGCGCAGCGGCGCGACGGCCTCGCCCATGGCGTGCCAGACCGCGATCCGGCCCTGCATGGCGGCGACGCTGGCCAGCGGCAGCACGCCGGTGCAGTCGCCGGCGGCGTAGATGCCCGGGACGTTGGTGCGGGACACCCGGTCCACGGTCACGTAGCCGCCGTCGGCCACGTCCACGCCGTACTCGCGCAGGCCCAGCTCGGCGGTGTTCGGCACGGCGCCGACCGCCATCAGCGCGTGTGAGCCCTCGACCGTGCGGCCGTCCGCGAGGGTGACCAGCACCCCGTCGCCGGTGTTGACGACCGAGTCCGCGCGGGACTGGTTGAGGATGGTCATCCCGCGCTCACGGAAGACCCGCTCGATGGCCATGGCGGCGTCGGCGTCCTCGTGCGGCATCACCCGCTCGCGGCTGGAGACCAGGGTGACCCGTACGCCCATGGCGAGGTAGGCGCTGGCGAACTCGGCACCGGTGACGCCCGAGCCGATGACCACCAGGTGGGTGGGCAGCTCGTCGAGGTCGTAGACCTGCCGCCAGTCGAGGATGCGCTCGCCGTCCGGCACCGCCGAGGACAGCACCCGCGGGGTGGCGCCCGTCGCGATCAGCACGGTGCCGGCGTCCACCGCGTATTCACTCCCGCCGACGGGGCTGCCTTCAGGCCGGTCAAGGGTGGCGGCGGGGTGGTTGGACGGGGTGATCAACACCTGGTGAGTGTGACCGAGCGTGTCCTCGCCGAGCCGGGCACGGCCGGTGACGACGTCCACCCCGGCCTTGATCAGCTTGGCCTGGATGTCGCCGGACTGGGCCAGCGCGAGCCGCTTCACCCGGTCGTTGACCGCCTTGGCGTCGATGGTCACGCCCTCCAGGCCGGCCGAGCGGATGCCGAAGCGCTCGTTGTGCCGATATCCGGTCACCACCTCTGAGCTGGCGATGAAGGTCTTCGACGGCACGCAGTCGGAGAGCACACACGCGCCGCCGGCCCCGTCGGCCTCGACGAGGGTGACGTCCGCGTCGAGTTGTGCGGCGACCAGTGCCGCCTCGTACCCGCCCGGCCCACCGCCGATGATCACGATCCGGCTCACGATACTCCGACCTCCATTGCGCTCTTTTGTCCGTTTCATGCCGCAGATGTGCCGACACGCACACCTCGTATTCTCCACCACCAGCCGTCCGGGCTATCGTCATCGCCGTGGGTCACTACGCCGCGTACGGCTCAAACCTGGATCCAGCCCGGATGCGGGCCTACTGCCCGCACTCGCCCATGGTCGGCGTCGGGTGGGTGGAGGGCTGGCGCCTGACCTTCGCCGGCGAGGGCGACATGGGCTGGGAGGGCGCGGTCACCACGATCGTCGAGTCCCCCGGCGACCGGGTCTTCGTCTCGCTCTACGACGTGCACCCGTGGGACGCCGCCCAGCTCGACGAGCTGGAAGGGGTGACGGCGGGTGCGTACCAGAAGCTCACCGTCCGTGTCTCCACGCTCGAGGGCGAGTTCAGCGCGTGGGTCTACGTCTTCGACGGCTATGAGGGCGGCATGCCGACGGCCTGGTATCTGTCCGAGATCGCCAACGCGGCCGAGAAGGCCGGCGCGCCGGACGACTACGTGGCCGACCTGCGCCAGCGGCCGACCCGGACGGCCTCGCCCGAGATCTGACCCTCAGACCGTCCGCTGATAGATGTTGGCCTCGTAGAGCGGGCGCATCCCGACCGCGCGGTAGAGCCGCGCGGCCTGCGTCGGATTCGCCAGGTCGACCCCCAGGCCGGCGGTGGTGCGGCCCTTCGCGGCATAGGCCGCGAAGGCCCGGTGCAGCAGGGCCGCACCCACACCCCGGCGACGGTACGGCCGCAGCACCCCCAGCGACCGCACCCACCCGTCGTTGTCCGCGGCGCTGGAGTCCGAACTCTGCAACACGCCGGCCCACTGACCGTCGACCTCGCCGACGAACCACTCGTCCCACGAGATGCTCGACTCGTCAGCCAGTCGCTTCCGCCACGTCTCGTAGTCCGTGGCGGGATGGTCGCTGTCGCGGAACGCCTCCGCGATGGTGGCGTGGAACCGGCGCAGTTCGTCCTCGTCATCGGGTCGCACCGGCCGAACGGTCACGCCGGGCGCCGGCTCCGGGACGGTGACCTGGGCGGCCGTCAACGGCATCGTCATCCGCGCGTGCTGCTTGAGGAAGGCGAAACCGGCGTCGGTGAGCGCCGAGATCCACGGCTGTTCGGTGGGGATCGCGCCCGCCCGGACGGTGTACGGGTCGTGGCCGAACTCCCGGCCGCGCTCGGTGGCCCGGGCCAGTAGCAGCGCCAGCAGCGGGCGCAGGGCGGGCACCCCGCGCTCCGGCCACACGTACACCTCGAGGAAGTCGCGGTCGCCCGCCGACGCGTTGCTCGGATAGGCCCAGCCGACAATCTCGCCGGCCGCGTCCAGCGCCAGCCAGCAGTCCCGGGCCGGGTCGGTGTGCGGGGCGGTCAGCGCCTCGCGCACCTCCTCGGTCGTGAAGTCGGGCTCGCCGACCGCCGCGATGTCGCTCGCGTGGGCCAGCCGGAGGATCTCGGGCACGTCGTCCAGCACCGGCCGGCGGATGCGCCAGCCCTCGGGCAATTCCGTCATCTGGAAATCTGAGCACACCGCCCGGCGGCCGGGCCAAGGATTTACCGACTCCCGGCAGGTTCGCTATTTGAGCCGGTGGGACAGGGACTCCAGCAGGCCGACGAGCTCGATCCGCTCGACCCGGCTGAGTTGCGCGTACGCCTGCCCGGCCAGCGAGTCCGCGACCGACTCGGCCCACATGAGGCGCCGCACGATCGGCCCCGGCGCCGGGTACGGCGGCTGCCAGCCGAACGCCACCGCGTCCGTCTCGCCGTCCGGGCCCGCGATGATCGCCTGCAACGGGGTGAGGCCGCTGGCCCGGACCGCCACGACGCGCACGCCCAGCCGGTGCTCGTGCAGCAGATGCAGCATCACCGCGGCCTGCGCGCCCGCCGTGGCGTCCGGGACAGGCATCGCCCGCCACGCCGCGAACAACGGCAGCCCGGCGGCGTCCACCGCCTCCACCACCCGCTTGGACAGCTCCAGCAGCCTGGTCAGCCGCGGGAAACCGCCGAGCTCGTCCACGCCCCACCGGCACAGCTCGTGCAGGTGCCAGGTGGCCACCTCCACCGGCGGGGTGGTCTTGGCCGCCGCCTCCCAGCCGTCGGTCACCGCGTCCGGGGCGATGAAGCCGATCGCCGCGGCGACCGTCTCCGGGCGCACGTCGCCGAGCGCGCCGGCCCGGGCCGACACGTGGTACGCCCACCCGGACAACCCCATCAACCGCGCGCGGCGCAGCGTCTGCGGGGATTCAGCGAACGCCCCGACGAGGTTGGCGAGTCCCGGCTTGGCGTTGGCGGCTGCCTGTTCGGGGGTCACGCGCCCGATTCTGCTCCCCCTGACCGGTTCAGGAAAATGGGCTTACTGTTCCGGTTCCTCGGCGTCGAGGTCCTCGAGGGCGGCCTCGACGTCGCCGACCTCGCGCCGGGCGGCAGACGCGTCCCGCTCCGCGGAGCGTCGGGCCAGCTTGCGGCGCGACACCTCGGCCTGGGCCACGATCCGCTGCCGCTCCAACTCGGCGAGTTGCTCCTCGATCTCGTCGACGGCGTGTGCCGCGTCACGTTCTGCCGCTTCGGCCCGTTCCAGCCGGGTCCGGGTCTTGGCTTCGGTGGACCGGGCGGTGGTCAGCCGGCGCTTGAGGTCGCGGCGCCGCTCCGCGCGTTCCTGGCGCGCCTTCTCGGCCGCGCGGCGCTTGCGCTCCTCCAGCGCCGACGGCCGCCCCCGCTCTGCTTCCCCCGCGTCCTCCTGGTAACCCCGCGCTGCTTCCTCTTCGTCCTCCCGCTCTGCTTCCTGCTCCTCCGGCTCCGCGGTGACCAGCCGCAGCCGGGGCCGGGGCACCTCGCCGAAGCCGGCGTACGTGGCGGCCTTGACCAGCCGCCCGCTGCGCACCTGCTCGGCGATGTCGGGCTCGGCCAGGGCCGCGGTCAGCGTCGACTCGACCTCGGCCATCGGCAGCTTCGCCGAGCGCAGCCCCGGATCGTCCTCGATCGCGAGCCGCTGCGCCGCGTTGACCAGCGCGGACACCACCTGCCGGCGTTGCGTGGACAGCTCCCGCAACTGCTCGCCCTGCAGGCCGCGCTGGGCCGAGCGCAGCGCGGTGGAGAGCTCCACCAGTTCGTCGATCAGCTCCGGGCGGCGCAGCGCGAGCAGGTTGACCAGCCAGGCCGCCACGGTCGGCTTGCGCAGCGCGGCCAGCCGCCTGGCAGTCTCGGTGTCCCCGGCCTGCTTCGCCTCGGCGATCGCGGCGGCCCGGCCCGCGACAAAGCCGTCCGGCGGCGCCTCGTAGAGCGCCCGGATCAGATCCTCGGTGCTGGCCGGCACGTCAGTCCAGCGTCGTACCCGGCGCGACCCGGGCATACCGGGTGCCGCCGAGGCGCTCGAGGTGGCCGTCGGAGACCCGCGCGCCGGTCTCGGTGAGCAGGAAGTCGTGCAGCGCGAAGGCCCGGCCGGGCTTGACCGCGCGGACGAACTCGATGGCCTCACTGAGCTTGAGCCAGGGCGCACTGAGCGGCACGAAGAGCGTGTCGACGTGCTCGTCGGGAACGGTGAACGAGTCGCCGGGCGTGTAGACCGAGCCGGCGCCGTCGGAGATCAAAAAACCCAGGTTGGCGATCCGGGCGATCTCCGGGTGGATGACGGCGTGCTGCCCGCCGTACGCCCGGACGGTGAAGCCCGCCGCGGCGAACTCGGTGCCGGCCTCCACCGCGGTGACCACGTCGGCGAACGCCGTCAGCTTCGGCAGCACGTCGGGGTGGGCGTAGACCCGCAGGCCCGGCCGCTGGGCCAGGGTGTCGGCGAGCCCGCCGACGTCAAGATGGTCGAAATGCTCGTGGGTGATCAGCACCGCGTCGGCCCCGGCCAGGGCCGCTCTCTCGCTGAACGCCCCCGGGTCGACGACGAGCACGGCGCCGTCCCCCTCGATACGTAGACAGGAATGCGTGAACTTCGTGACGCGCACGGGACCCCTCCGGTGCCGAATCGTGACCGCTCATGTCGCAGTCTGCCGGAACCGGCTCCCGCGCGCCGCACGTCCCAGGGGGCAGACCTCAACGGGGAACGGAGCATCCATGCGTACACGACGGATCACCGCAGCGCTCGGCGCCGCCGGACTGGCCGCGACGCTGGCATTGGCCGGCTGCGGGGGCGGCTCGGACGACGCGGCGTCCACTTCCGGCAGCGCACCCGACATGGGCGCGCCGTTGGCGCCGGCCGAGGCCCCCGCCAACGGCGCCCCGGAGGCCGCCGACAAGGATCAGGCGACCGCCGGGGGCGGTCAGGACCAGGCGGCCAAGGCACCGGACCTCAGCGTGGACCGGCGCTCGATCATCTACACCGGCGCGATCACCGTGCGGGTCGACGACGTGAACATCGCAGCGGCCCGCGCCTCCGGCATCGCGACCGCGGCAGGCGGCTTCGTCGGCGGCGACAAGCGCAACAGCGGCGCGGGCTCGCAGGAAGCCACCCTCGAACTGCGCGTCCCGGCCGCGAAGTTCTACCCCGTGGTAGACCAACTGGCCGGGCTGGGCAAGGAAGAGCAGCGCGGCATCAACACCGACGACGTCACCGAGGAGACCATCGACCTGGACGCCCGGCTCGCCACCCAGCAGGCCCGGGTGGACAGCGGCCGCAAGCTGCTCGCCCAGGCGAAGTCGCTGAGCGACCTGGTGATGCTGGAGCGCGAGGTGGCGACCCGAGAGGCGGATCTGGCCTCCCTGCAGGCGAAGAAGCGCCGCCTGGCCGACCTGACCGCGCTGTCGACGATCACGGTCGTCCTGCTGGACCCCCAGGCCACGGTGACCCCGAAGGAGGACCGCCCGCCCGGCTTCCTGGCCGGCCTGGAGAACGGCTGGAAGGGCCTGCTGGCCTCGCTGGCGGTCCTGCTGACGGTGCTGGGCTGGCTCCTGCCCTGGCTGATCGCCCTCGGCCTGCCGGCCTGGGGCATCATCTGGCTCATCCGCCGCTACCGCCCGCAGCACCCGGCCCAGACCCCGATGGCAGGCGTCCCGGCATACGCGATGGCAACCCCCGCGCCGGCCTACGCCCAGCCCCAACCGCAGCCGCAGCCGCAGCCCCAACCGCAGCCCCAACCGCAGCCGCAGCCGCAATCCCAGCCGCAGCAGCCCTCGGCCTCGGCCCCGCCGACCGAAAACCCGGACCCCACCGCCGGCCGGGCAACCACAACCCCGGCGAGCCCAGGCCCGGCAACCCCGGCCCCCGGACCCGCCGCTTCCAAGCCCGGGAACCCGTCGGGCGAGAAAGCCCCGTCGCAGGGCGAGGAGAAGTCCGGAGAATAAGCCCGGCAAGCACGGACCTGGCAGGGTGAGGGTGGCCGTTCATGAGCCGCCAGGCGATTGGCCGCCCTCGCCCGACCTCGGCGGGAGCGACGGTCAGGGCCAGGCAACCAGGCACGACATGAATTTGATCTAGATCTTGACCGGTCGGCAAGTCTTGATCAAGGCGCGCCTAGAACGCCCCGGTCGACAAGGCCGCCAGCGCGGTGTGGACCATCACCCGCACCCCGTATCCGATGCATTTCTCGTCGACGTCGAAGTTGGCGGTGTGCAGGTCGAACTTGGTGTCCGCCCCCGGCGTCCCGGTGCCGAGGCGGATCATCGCGCCCGGGACGTCGTCCAGGTAGAAGGCGAAGTCTTCGCCGCCCATGCTGATCTCGGCCTCGACCACCCGGTCGGCGCCCAGCGCCGCGCCGGCCGCGCCCGCGATCACCGCGGATGCCATCCGGTCGTTGATCACCGGCGGCACGCCGCGGTTGTACTTCACCTCGGCCTCGGCGCCGGTCGGCGCGACCACGTCGCGGATCAGCTTGGTGATCAGCTCCGGGGCCTCGCGCCAGGCTTCGCGGTTGAGGATGCGGACGGTGCCGAGGACGTAGCCCTCGCCGGGGATCGCGTTGAACGCCTGGCCCGCCCGCACCGCGCCCCAGACCATGGACACCCCCGCGCGGGGGTCGACGCGCCGGTCCAGCAGGGCGGGCACGTCGACGATGACCCGGCCCAGCGCGTGCACCAGGTCGGCGGTCAGGTGCGGCCGGGCGGTGTGCCCGCCCGGGCCGGTCAGGCGCACCTCGACGGTGTCGGCGGCCGCGGTGAACGGGCCCGAGCGGACCCCGACCAGGCCGGCCGGCAGCTGCGGGTAGCAGTGCAGCGCGAAGATCGCCGCGACGTCCTTGAGCGCGCCGGAGGCGATCACCTCGGGCGCGCCGGAGGGCACGCATTCCTCGGCCGGCTGGAAGATCAGCCGCACCCGGCCGGGCAACTCGCCCTGCTCGTTCAGCTGGGCCAGGGCGAGGCCGAGGCCGAGCAGGACGGTGGTGTGCACGTCGTGGCCGCAGGCGTGGGCGGCCTTGCTGACCGTCGAGCGGTATGGCACGTCCTTGGTGTCCTGCAGCGGCAGCGCGTCCAGATCCGCGCGGAACGCGATCACCCGGTCGCCCTCGCCGATGTCGCAGATCAGCCCGTTGCCCTTGGGCAGCAGCCGGGGGCTGAGGCCCGCGACGGCGAGCTCGCGCGCGATCAGGGCGGCCGTCTCGAACTCCGCGTTCGAGAGCTCCGGGTGCGCGTGGATGTGCCGGCGGATGGTCACCAGCTCGGGGCCCCGGGCCGCGAGCCAGCGGTCCAGCTGCCCGGGCAGCGGTTCGGCGCCGGGCAGCGGCCCTGCGAAGGAGGACAGCGGCCCCGGGAAGGAAGCCTTCGGTGGGCCGTCAGGCACGGTCAATGCACTCGTCACGTCGGATTCTCTATCGCTCTCGTCATATGAACCGGTTTCCGCAACGCGCGAAAGCTTAGACCGTTGTACGTGACGCTGTGCAACGTCATTACCGTATTGATCGACTCGCGCTGTGTTACTAAATGCCCTGATAAGAGCACTGAGCGGCGCCTCCTCCTCCAACGGATGACGATTACCGGAGGTGACGCGGTTCCGTTTCTGGACGGGAGGTTACCCCGATCAGAAGTGTTCCACCGGGTGATACACGCCCCACACCGCGCGCAGCGTGGTGCAGACCTCGCCCACGGTGGCACGCAGCCGCAAGGCCTCGCGCATCGGCGGCAGCACGTTCTCCGTGCCCTCGGCCGCCTTCCGCAGGTCGGCCAGCGCCGCCTCGACCGCGACGGAGTCCCGTTCGGACCGGAGCCTGGCCAGCCGGGCGGCCTGGTCGGCCTCGATCGCCGGGTCGACCCGCAGCGGCTCGTACTTCTCCTCCTCGTCGACGCCGAACCGGTTGACCCCGACCACGACCCGCTCGCCGCTGTCGATCTGCTGCGAGATCCGGTATGCCGAGGTCTCGATCTCCTGCTTCTGGAAGCCCTGCTCGATGGCGTCCACCGAGGACCCGTAGCTGAAGACCCGCTCGATCAGCGCGGCCGCCGCGGCCTCCACCTCGTCGGTCATGGCCTCGATCACGTACGAGCCGGCGAACGGGTCCACTGTGTCGACCAGGCCGCTCTCGTAGGCGAGGACCTGCTGGGTGCGCAGGGCGAGCCGGGCCGACTTCTGGGTGGGCAGCGCGATGGCCTCGTCGTAGGCGTTGGTGTGCAGCGACTGGGTGCCGCCGGCCACCGCGCCCAGCGCCTGGATCGCGACCCGCACCAGGTTGACCTCGGGCTGCTGGGCGGTGAGCTGGACGCCGGCGGTCTGGGTGTGGAAGCGCAGCATCAGCGACTTCGGATTCTTCGCCCCGAACTCCTCGCGCATGATCCGGGCCCACATCCGCCGGGCGGCGCGGAACTTCGCGATCTCTTCCAGCAGCGTGGTGCGGGCGACGAAGAAGAACGAGAGCCGCGGCGCGAAGTCGTCGACCGCGAGCCCGGCGGCGATCGCCGCGCGCACGTAGTCGATGCCGTTGGCCAGGGTGAACGCGATCTCCTGCGCGGGCGTCGCGCCGGCCTCGGCCATGTGGTAGCCCGAGATGGAGATCGTGTTCCACTTCGGGATCTCGGTGCGGCAGTAGGCGAACGTGTCCGCGACCAGCCGCAGCGACGGCTTCGGCGGAAAGATGTACGTCCCCCGGGCGATGTACTCCTTCAGGATGTCGTTCTGGATCGTGCCGGTCAGCGCGGCGCCGGGCACCCCCTGCTCCTCGGCCACGAGTTGGTAGAGCAACAGCAGCAGCGAGCCGGGCGCGTTGATCGTCATCGACGTGGAGACCCGGTCGAGCGGGATGTCGGCGAAGAGCTGCCGCATGTCGTCGATCGAGTCGATGGCCACGCCGACCTTGCCGACCTCGCCGTGCGCGATCGGGTCGTCGGAGTCGTAACCCATCTGGGTGGGCAGGTCGAAGGCGACGGACAGGCCCATCGTCCCGGCGGCCAGCAGCTGGTGGTAGCGGGCGTTCGACTCGACGGCGGTGCCGAAGCCGGCATACTGCCGCATGGTCCACGGGCGCTTGGTGTACATCGTCGGGTAGACGCCCCGCGTGTACGGATAGGCACCGGGCTCGCCGAGCTTGGCGTCGACATCCGGCGCCACGTCTCCGCGGTCGTACACCGGTTTGATCTCGAACCCGGATTCTGCGTTCACAAGGGCGATCCTAAGGCAGCGTTAAACCCGGGAGAGCCTTCAGTCCGTTCAAGGGCGGCGGCGGGGCGGTTGGATGGGGTGAGGGATTTTGCACTCAGCGTCCGAAAAGTTCCACCGTACGCGACAGTGTGGCTACCCACGGTCGAGTTCCGTAGAACACCCGTCCAGCGACTTTCCGAAAAGGGGTGGGAACCGGCAAGATAGCGGAGTTGGCCGACAGCCCCCTACACCCCCTTCGGTGGCATCTCACGTGACTCAGATTCCGACGTGGAGCGGTGGCAACTCTGCTCCGACCAGCGGACGCGCAGCCCCGGGCACGCTCATCGGCGGGCGGTACACACTGCGCGCCGCGGTCGGCCACGGTGGCATGGGCACAGTCTGGCGCGCGGCGGACACGCTGCTGCGCCGCGACGTGGCCATCAAGGAGGTCATCCTCCCGCCTGGCCTGGCGCCCACCGACCGCGACTCGATGTACGAACGCACGATGCGCGAGGCCCGCGCCGCGGCGGCCCTGCAACACCCGGCCGTCGTGCAGGTCTACGACGTCGTGCACGAGAACGGCCGGCCGTGGATCGTCATGGAGCTGCTGGAGGCGCGCAGCCTCGCCGACATGGTGATCGAGGACGGCCCGGTCAACCCGCGCGTGGTGGCGAAGATCGGCATCGCCCTGCTCGGCGCGCTCGAGGTGGCGCACGCGCACGGCGTGCTGCACCGCGACGTAAAGCCGGCCAACGTGCTGATCTGCACCGACGGCCGCTGCGTGCTCACCGACTTCGGTGTCGCGCGGATGCCCACCGACGTGCAGCTCACCACGCCCGGCATGGTGCTCGGCTCGCCGCACTTCATCTCGCCCGAGCGCGCCATGGGCAGCGACTTCGGCCCGCCCAGCGACCTGTTCTCGCTCGGCGTCACGCTCTACACCGCGATCGAGGGCCGGCCGCCGTTCGACAAGGGCGACCCGATCGAGACGATGCACGCCGTCGTCGAGGACCCGCCGACCCCGCCCGTCCGCTCGGGCTCGCTGACCCCGGTGCTGATGGGGCTGCTGGAGAAGGACCCGGCCCGCCGCTTCGACGTGCAGACCGCCCGGACGATGCTGCGCCAGCAGCTCGCCGGCCCGCTGGCCAGCAAGGCCCCGCCGCACATGATGACGGACCCGTACTCGGTGGTCCCGGCGCAGCGCCCGCCGGCGGCCGAGACCCAGCCGATCGTGCCCGCCCAGCCCAAGCCGTCCGGCCAGATCGGCGGCCGGGCCATGCTCGCGCCCGGTGAATCGCTCACTGGCCACCTGGCCAAGCTTGACCAGGGCAACAACAGCACCAGCGTCAGCAGCGGCGGCCGGCGCCGCGCCCAGGAGGCCAAGGCGGCCAGCGCGCCCACCGGCGCCTACCCGCCCCCGCCGAGCCTGGACAACGACCGGACCAGCGTCATCCCGCCGTCCCGCGCCTCCGAGAGCGACGAGACCAGCGTGCTGCCGCCGCGCCGGCAGTGGGACGGCGCCCGCGCGGCCCGTGACCCGCTGCCCGGCACGGTCGTGTCCAGCCCGGCTGCCAAGCGCCGCGCGATGATCGACAAGACGGTCGCCACCGTCCGCGAGACCACCGACAAGGCCGTCACCACGGTCAAGGGCTGGCCCCGCAACACCCAGCTCGCCGCCGGTGGTGGCGCGCTGGCCGTGCTCGTCGTGCTGGTCCTGGTCTTCTCGCTGACCGGCGGCGGCGACCCGGTCGCGCCGCCGGACCAGCCGCCCGCCGGCGACAAGGTGGTGGCGGCCTCGTTCCAGACCCAGGACTACCGGGGTGACAAGGCCGTCACGGTCAAGGTGCCCAAGGACTGGGAGCGCGGCACCGGCGGCAGCTGGGTCGACTACGTCAACCCGGACGACAAGTCGACAAAGGTCCGGGTGCTGGTCGAGAAGGGGACGATCGCGCCCCGCAAGTTCGCCGAGACCACCGCGCCCGCCACGCTGAAGAAGTCGAAGGCCTGCCCGAAGCCGTTCAAGCACCTCGGCACCACCGACGTCGAGATGTCCGGGCTGCCCGCCGCCCAGTTCGAATACACCTGCGGCGAGGGCGACACCATGCGGCACGGCATCTGGCGGCAGACCACCACCGACGGCAAGATGTATTCCTTCTACCTCACCACCACCGAGTCGAAGTTCGCCGACAGCAAGCAGTATTTCGACGAGATGGCCAAGACTTTCACCCTCAAGTCGAGCTGACCTCGGCGGCCGTGCTATCCACTGAGCATGGCAACTGACGATCTCCGCAGGCTGGCCGAGACCTGGCTGGCCGATGATCCCGACCCGGCCGCGCGCGACGAGGTCCGGGAGCTGCTCGCCCGGCTCCCGGCCAGCGCCGACGAGCTCGCCGACCGGTTCGCCGGTCCGCTGACCTTCGGGACGGCGGGCCTGCGCGGCCGGCTGCGGGCCGGGCCGAACGGGATGAACCTCGCGGTGGTCACCCGCGCCGCGGCCGGCCTGATCGGCTGGCTGGGCGCGCAGGGCGGGCAGGGACCGCTGGTCATCGGGTACGACGCCCGGTACGGCTCCCGCGACTTCGCCGAGCAGACCGCGCGCGTGGCCACGGCCGCCGGGCGCGAGGCCCTGCTGCTGCCCCGGCCGCTGCCGACGCCGGTGCTGGCGTACGCCGTGCGGCAGCTGGAGGCCGTGGCGGGTGTCATGGTGACCGCCAGTCACAACCCGCCCCAGGACAACGGCTACAAGGTCTACCTGGGCGCCCAACTCGGCGGCCCGGCCGGCGCCGGGGCGCAGATCGTCCCGCCCGCCGACGCGGGCATCGAGGCCGCCATCCGGGCGGTCGGTTCGGCCGCGGCGGTCGCGCTGGGCGAGCCCGGCACGGTCCTCGACGACACGATCGTCCAGGGGTACGTGGACAGCGCCGCCACGGTCGTCGGCGCCGGCGCCCGCGACCTGAAGGTGGCGTACACACCGCTGCACGGGGTCGGCGGCCAGGTGCTGGTCGCGGCGTTCACCGCGGCCGGTTTCGCCGCACCGGCCGTGGTGGCCGAGCAGGCCGAGCCGGACCCGGCGTTTCCCACAGTCGCCTTCCCCAACCCCGAGGAGCCGGGCGCGATGGATCTGCTGCTCGCGCTGGCCGCCCGGGTCGGTGCCGACCTGGCCATCGCCAACGACCCGGACGCCGACCGGTGCGCGATCGCGATCCCCGGCGCCGCACCGGGCAGCTGGCGGCCGCTGAGCGGGGACGAGCTGGGGGCGCTGCTCGCCGACCACCTGATCCGGCGCGGCGTGGCGGGCACGTACGCCACCACGATCGTCTCGTCCACGCTGCTGCGGGCCCTGTGCGCGGCCCGGGGAGTGCCGTACGCGGAGACCCTGACCGGCTTCAAGTGGATCGTGCGTGGCGCCGAGAAGCTCGCGTACGGCTACGAGGAGGCGCTGGGCTACTGCGTGGCACCGGACCTGGTCCGCGACAAGGACGGCATCACGGCCGCCGTGACGATCGCCGACCTGGCCGCCACGCTCAAGGCCGAGGGCCGTTCGCTGGCCGACCGGCTCGACGAGCTCGACGCGGAGTTCGGCGTGCACCGCACCGGGCAGGTCTCGATGCGGGTGGAGGACCTGAGCCTGATCACCACCACGATGGCCCGGATCCGGCGGGACCCGCCCGGCAGCCTGCTCGGCGACCCGGTCACCGAGGTGGAGGACCGGCTGCCGGGCGCGGACGTGCTGACCCTGCGGACGGCGCGGGCCCGGGTGGTCATCCGGCCGTCCGGCACCGAGCCGAAGCTCAAGGCGTACCTGGAGGTGGTCGAGCCGGTGACCGACGGTGACCTGGCCGCCGCGCGGGCACGCGCGGTGGCCGCGATGGACGACGGACTGCGCCCGGAGATCTCCGCCGCGCTCGGTCTGACCTGAGCCGGGCGGTCGGGGCCGCGCGCGGCCCCGGCCGGCGGTTCGGGTTCGCTGCTCAGGTCTTTGGGGCGCCGAGGGCGGCGGAGATCGCGCGGCCCAGGGTGGCCACCACCAGGGCGACGCTCGGGCGCACGATCGAGTCCTCGAGGTTCATGCCGCCGGCGGCGAAGCCCGCGCCGCTGGCGATCTGCTCCAGCCGGTGGTGTGCCCGGGCGGCCTCCTCCGGCGGCAACCGCAGCGCGGGCTCCATCCGGGTCGCGATGAGCAGCGTGGCCAGCGCCGCGGTCCGCTCGTCCGGCGGCGCGTCGGTGATCAGCGCCTCGGCCAGCCGCTTGCGGATCTCCGCCTCGAACGCGGGGTCCGCCGTCGGATAGCGATGCACGTGGATGTGACCCAGCTGGGTCTCGTCCACATCGCGCACGACGCCACGGGCGATCAGGTCCTGCAGGACCCGGTTACGGAGGTTATGTCGCAGCCGCTGCACCCACTGGGCCGGGGTGTGCGGCTGGTCCGCGGCGGCCTTGGCGAGCACCAGGTCCGCGATCGGTTCACCGGTCGGCGTCGGATTGTTGACGACCAGGTAGCCGCTCACGTAGGCGATCCGGCCGGCCAGCGCGAGATCTACCAGCACGGCCGCGGACATGCCGAGGTCGAGTCCGATGCGGGAACCGGTCGCCTTGCCGGTCTGGTCGTCGTACGCGAGGAGAAGGAGTTCCTCAGCGAGCGCGATGGAGGTCATGGCAAAACGATAGTGGCCTCAGTCACGTCGCCTCCACTGCCACTCCTCTTTCGCCGGCGGCGAGCAGCCAGTCGACCAGCCGCGCGGCCGCCTGTCCCGCCCCCGCGACCGGGTGGCGCTCCGCGAAGTCCTTGGCGGCCTGCTCGTGCTCCGCGGCGACCGGTCCGATGGCCCGCACCGCCGCCATCACCTCCGCGGAGGTGCGCAGCAGCGGCCCCGGCGCGACCGTGGCCAGGTCGACGTTGAGGCCCGGGGACGCCTCGAACTCGGCCAGGTCGGGGACGTAGAGCAGGGCCGGCCGGCCGGTGACCGCGAAGTCGGCGAGCAGCGTCGAGTAGTCGGTGATCAGCACGTCGGCGGCGAGCAGCAGCTCGGCCACCCGCGGATACCCGGAGACGTCCAGGACGCCGGAGACCAGGCTCAGGCCCAGCACGTCGTCGCCGAGCGCCGGGTGCCGGCGGACCAGCAGCTCGTACCCGGGCGGCAGGGACGCCACGACGCCGGGGAGGTCGAGCAGCTTGCCCGGATCGCTCCAGCCCCGCTTGCGCAGGTCCATCGGGCGCAGGGTGGGTGCGTACAGGACCAGGCGGGTGCCGGCCGGCAGCTCCAGGCGCCTGAGCACCTCGGCCCGGGCCGCCTCGGCGTCCAGGGTGGTCAGCAGGTCGTTGGCCGGTCGGCCGTACTCCAGCACCGGACCGGCGAAACGCAGCTCGCGGCGCAGCACCGGGGTGGCCGAGGCGCCGGGTGACGCGACCGCGGTCCAGCTCGCCGCGTCGGAGTCGATCTGGTCGATCAGCTCCCGGCCGAGCGGGTGCGCGACAGCCGTGGCGCCGGACCGGGCGATCGGCCAGCCGCCGGCCAGCCGGAGCACGACCTGGCCCTCCTGCGGCCTGAACCAGCGCGGCAGGTCGTCGTTGGTGACGATCCAGCGGCTGGTGGTCAGGGCCGCATACCAGGCCTCGCTGCCGTAGCCGACCGGCTCGGCGCCGGGCGGCACCGGCTGGCCACGCTCGACCGTCCAGCGGGCGGCCGGGGCGTTCGGGCGGCCGGCCAGCTCGGCCAGGAGCGCGGCCGGATCGTCGGCGAAGCGGCGGCCCGGCGCGGCGTCGAAGAGCACCACCTCCCGCACGGCGGGACGGCCGGTGACCGGCGCGTACGCGGCCCGCAGGCGCTCCTGCCCGGCCGGGTCCAGGGTGGGCGCCGCGACGACCAGGACGGTCCGCTCGTTGCCGTCCCACCGCAGCACGCTGCGCACCCCGTCGCCGGCCGTCGCCGAGCTCGGCAGGCTCGCGCTGACCGCCACCGAGAAGGCGAGCGCGGTCGTCGTCCGGTGGTATGCCCCGGCGGACCGGAACGCCAGGTCCCAGGTGCCGGCCACCAGCGGCAGCGAGCCGGCGAGGCCGGGCACGGCGGACGGGTCGATCACCACCTGCCAGCGCCCCCGCACCGCCCGCAGGGGCAGGCTGAGGTCTTTGCGGCGGCCTTGCAGCCGGAGCAGCAACTCGCCCTCGACATCGGTCGGGCAGTCGCCGTCGAGCACCAGTGCGCCGTCGGGGCGCCAGGCGGCGGACGTCACCACCGGGCCGGCCGGGCGGGTGCGGAGCGTGACCTGCCCAGCGGCGGTGACGGCGGTGTAGATCTCGTCGGTGCCCTGCAGGATCCGGATCGGCTCGTACGCGTCGTCGGCGACGAGCTGGACCGGCTTGGCCTTGACCACGATGTCGATTTTGAACCTCTGCGCGTACAGCCCGGCGGCGTGGTTGTCGTCGGTGCTGTCGAGCGCGATGCCGGCCAGCGGGATGCGGGCGGTGAAGGCGAAACCGTCGGCGACCGGGGTCACCTCGGCCGGCACCCGGTGCGTGACGATGCCGCGGACCCGGCTCAGCTCGATCCGGACCGGTCCCTTCGGCTTGTTGCGCAGCATGCCGGCGAGCACCAGTTCGTCGCCGTCGCGGTGACTCGCGGTGAGCCAGCCGTCCGACTTGCTGACCCGCAGCCGCAGCCGGCCCTTGGTCACGATCGGCGCGATCCAGACGCCGGCCTCCAGCTGCCGGCGGGGCAGCGGATCGGTCCACTCCTCGGGCACCCGCAGTCCGGCGCGCCGCACCGTGATGCCTCGGGCCGCCGCGACCGCCACCGTCCAGCTGCCGCTGCGCCAGACCTTGCCGTGCCGCACGACCGCCGGGTTCACCGAGACGGCGAAGCCCGCCGCCTGCTCGGCCGGGGGCGCGGTGGGGTCCCGGTGGGCCCGCGCGCGCAGCGGGATCTTGCGCCGGCCGCCGTCGCTGGACAGCCAGAGCAGCCGCAGCGAGCCGAAGCGGCGTGGGGCTCCACCGGGCACGTAGGCGTAGCCGGTCAGCTCCAGCCGGCCGGCGCGCCAGGCCAGGCTGCGGACGGCCGATTCCAGCGTCGGGGGCGCCTTGGGCTGGCGGAAGCCGTGGTCGATGAGTTCGAGCAGGTCGTCCACGCGGCGATCACGGATCAGCTGCCAGTGCCGGCGCACGTTGGCGGGCTGGCGGTCGACGGCACCCGGGTCAAGCTCGGCGAGATAGGCCGTCGCCAGCTCCAGGAACTTCTCGCGGAACTCCGGCGAGGCGGCCGGCAGAAACTTGAGGTATTTGCCGAGCTTGTCCCAGATCGCCTGCTCCTCGTACACCCGGCGCAGCTCGTCCTGGCCGGCCTCGGCGAGCAGCTTGCGGGTCAGGTCGACCGAATAGAAGCGGTCGACCAGGTTGCGCAGGTCGTTTCCGGACTGGGTGATCGAGCGGACCGCGCCCTCGCGGACCCGCCAGAAGTAGATCGGCTCGGCGACGATCGCGACGCTGGTGGCCAGGGCGTGCGCCGGCACAGTGACCGGCACGTCCTCGAAGAGGCGGCCGACCGGGAACTCGAAGCCGTGCGCGTCGTAGAAGGCGCGGCGGTACAGCTTGTTCCAGATCGTGCGGTCGCGCAGCAGCTTGGGGTCGCGCGAGACGTGCGCGTTCAGGTCGGTGGCGGCGATCGCCTCGTTGTGCGGCGCGCCTCGGTAGGTGCCGCGCGAGGAGTAACGGCGCACGCCGCCGCTGGCGAAATCCGCGCCCCCGGCCATGGCCTGCACGAGCAGCTCGTACGCGTGCGCGGCCAGCACGTCATCGCTGTCGACGAAGGCGAGATATTCACCCCTGGCCATCGGCACGGCGACGTTGCGGGCGGCGCTGAGCCCGGCGTTGGCCTGCCGGATGAGCTGGAACCGGGGATCGGCCGCCACGAACTCCTCGGCGATGGCCGCGCAGCCGTCGGTGCTGCCGTCGTCGACCATCAGCACCTGCAGGTCGGGGTAGGTCTGCGCGCGCAGCGAGTCCAGGCAGTCCCGCAGGAACGGTTCCACGTTGTAGATCGGCACGATGACGCTGACCAGTCCCGGGACGATTTCAGGCATCGCGTCGCTCCTGGAGGAACACTCGCCGGACCACCCGTTCGGCCGCGTGGCCGTCCTCCAGGGAGCAGAACCGCGCCCGGAAGCGGGCCCGCGCCTCGGTGGCCTCGGGGCTGTCCACCTGGCCGCTCCGGAACGCCGCGACCAATTCGTCGAACGTGCGGGTGAAAGTGCCCGGATGCTCGGCGGCCAGGTCAAAGGTGACACCGCGCACGGCCCGGTAGATCTCCCAGTCCGGCGCGAAAATGATCAGCGGCCGGTCCAGCACGGCATAGTCGAACATCACCGAGGAGAAGTCGGTGATCAATGCGTCGGCCGCCAGGTAGAGCGTCTCCACCGCCGGGAACGACGACACGTCGGTGACCCGTGAATGCCGGGGCGGGAATCCTGCCAGGCCGTAGAAGTAGTGGCCACGCAGGAGCACCCGGGTGTCCGGGCCCAGCGCCTCGGCGAGCGCGTCCACGTCGAGCACCGGGGTGAAGGTGGCGTGCCACTCGCGGTGGGTCGGGGTGTATAGCACCACCCGCTCGCCGGGCGCGATGCCCAGCTCCGCCCGGGCCGCCGCGACGTCCGGACCGGTCGCCAGGGCGAGCCGGTCGTTGCGCGGATAACCGGTCTCCAGCGTCTCGCCCCTGATCGGGAACTGCCGGTCCCAGAGCAGGGTGGTGTGCCGGTTGGCGGTGACGCTGAAGTCCCACTTGGCGATGTTGCGGCGCATCCGGTCGGCGTTGTAGCCGACCGTGGAAGCCGGGAACTTGGGTTGGTCGAGGCCCATCGTCTTCAGCGGTGTGCCGTGGTGGGTCTGCACGTGGATCGCGCCCGGCCGCTTCACCACGCCGGGCGGGAAGGTGGCGTTGTTGATCAGATATTTGGCGCGCGCGATGGTGCGGAAGTAGGCCCGGCTGCCGGAGACGACGTACTTGACGCCCTCGGGCAGCGGCCGGTGGCCGGGCTTGACCACCCAGACGCCCCGGACACCGGGGGCCAGCTCCCTGGCCTTGGCGTAGATCGCCGCCGGGTTGCAGGCATAGCCGCGATACCAGTACGCGGCGTAGACAGCCAGGCTCTCGTCGATCGGGCGGCGCAGTTGCCACCGGTAATACCAGCGCAGGCCGCGCTTGCGAACGCGCGCCTTGGCCCGGCCAAGCCTGCCGCGCGCCGAGCCGACCGCGCCGCGGGCGCCGCGCAGGGCCTGGTAGGCGCCGAACGAACCGGCGGCGATCAGCTTGAGCCGCAGCCCGGCGGCGCCACCGGGGCGCGGCGCGGCGCCGGCCTCGTGCTTGCGGACCAGCCCGGACACCGCGGTGAACATGGCCCGGCGGGCGCCGCGGGGCACCCGGGCACCGTCCTCCATGATCCTCAGCAGCTCGGCGACGGCCCGGTCCAGCGCGCGCCGGCGCAGCTCGGGCGGGGCACCGGCGACCACGGGGCGGCTCAGCGCATGGTCGTACTGCGCCACCGCTTCGGCGTGGCGGGCCGAGCGGGTGGTGTGGATCGAGCGGTCCCGGTCCAGCCGGCGGATGTAGCAGGCCGGCTCGAACGTCGCGACGCTGCCGGCCTCGGCGAGCACCGCGTACGCGAAGGCGACGTCCTCGTACCAGCCGGGCTGGAAGCGGATGCCCGACTCGGCCAGGAACTGCCGGCGCACCACGAGGGCACCCAGCGGGGGCGCCTGGAGGGTCAGCGCCTCGGCGCCGGCGGACCCGGACGCCGGCGTGTGCCAGCCCGACACCGACCTGTTCCACCGCTCGCGCGCGGCGCCGACGACGAGCACGTCCGGCTTCTCCTCGCGCAGCCGGGCCTCGACGGCGGCGAGCGCTCCGGGCACGATCCGGTCGTCGCCGTCGACGAACCAGACGTACTCGCCGGTGGCCCGGTCGAGACCGGCGTTGCGGGCCGGCCCCGGTCCGCCGTTGGTCGCGAGGTGCACCACGGTCAACCGGGGATCGGCCGCGGCCCGTTCGTCGAGCACCGCACCGGAGTGGTCCGGCGAGGCGTCATCGACGCCGATCACCTCGGCGTCCACCGACTGCTGGTCGAGCACGGACGTCAGGCATTCGGCGAGATATCCCTGAACGCTCCACGCGGGGACAACGACGCTGGTGAAGTTCATATATGTGCGCAGACCGTCCATGCGATGCCTCAGCGGGGAGGCCCAGGGTAGCACCGGCGATGTCGCGGAATTGTTTCCCCGATTTCGGCTGATCGCGGGTCAGGGCCCACACTGCACTGATGGAACACACCCACAATGACACCGACGCCGGCAGCGCCCGGCCGCCGTTCGTGCACCCCTCCGCGGACGTAGAGGAGGGTGCCGCCCTCGGCGCCGGCACCAAGGTCTGGCACCTCGCGCACGTCCGCTCGTCCGCCGTGGTCGGCGACGACTGCGTAATCGGGCGCAACGTCTATCTCGACGCCAACGCCGTGGTGGGCAGCCGCGTCAAGATTCAGAACAACGTCTCGGTCTACCAGGGCGTCACGATCGAGGACGAGGTCTTCGTCGGGCCGTGCGCGGTCTTCACCAACGACCTGCGGCCCCGGGCCCAGAACGCGGACTGGAAGATCACCCCGACCCTGGTCCGCCGCGGCGCCTCGATCGGCGCGAACGCGACGCTGGTCTGCGGCATCGAGGTCGGCGAGTACGCGATGATCGCGGCCGGCTCGGTCGTGACCAGGGACGTGCAGCCGTATCAGCTGGTGGCGGGGAATCCGGCCCGGCCCAAGGGCTGGGTGGACGAGCGCGGCGAGATCGTCAGCCGCGACATCGAGCGGAGCTAGCCGGACGGATGTCCCGGGGCGGTTTGTCGCCGCCCCGGGAACTACGTGTCCGTCAGCCGCCGATGACGATCCGGCGGATGCCTTCGAGCCGCTGCGGGTCGGTGGTGCGGCGACCGTCGACGAGCACCTTGACGCCGGGCAGGTCAGCGGCGGTGAGGCTGCGGTATTCCGCGTGGTCGGACTGCACGACGGCCGCGCCCAGCTCCTCGCCGTTCCACGGCGGCAGGCCCAGGGCGGTCAGCTCGGCGGCGGAATACATCGGGTCGGACACGTACGGCTTGGCGCCCCGGCGGCGCAGCTCCTCCACGGCCGGGAAGACACCGGAGAACGCCGTCTCCTTGACCCCGCCCCGGTAGGCGGCACCGAGCACCAGCACGCCGACCCCGTCCAGGTCACCGACCGCGGCGGCGAGCAGGTCCATCGCGTACGACGGCATCGCCGCGTTGGCCTCGCGAGCCGAGCGGACCACGGTCGCCGCCGGGTCGTTCCACAGGTAGAGCCGCGGGTAGACCGGGATGCAGTGCCCGCCGACCGCGATACCCGGCCGGTGGATGTGGCTGTACGGCTGGGTGTTGCACGCGTCGATGACCAGGTTCACGTCGACGTCGATGGTGTCGGCGTACCGGGCGAACTGGTTGGCCAGCCCGATGTTGACGTCCCGGTAGGTCGTCTCGGCCAGCTTCGCCAGCTCGGCGGCCTCGGCGGAGCCCAGGTCCCAGACGCCGTTCGGGCGGTCGAGGTCGGGCCGGTCGTCGAAGTCGAGCACGGCCTCGTAGAACTCGATGCCGCGCTGCGCCGATCCGGCGTCGATGCCGCCGACCAGCTTCGGGTATTTGCGCAGGTCGGCGAAGACCCGGCCGGTGAGCACCCGCTCGGGGCTGAAGACCAGGTGGAAGTCGCGCCCGGCGACCAGTCCGGAGCCCTCCTCCAGCAGCGGCGCCCAGCGCGTGCGGGTGGTGCCGACCGGCAACGTGGTCTCGTAGCTGACCAGGGTGCCGGGGCGCAGCCCGCGGGCGATGTCGCGGGTGGCCGACTCCATCCAGCCGAAGTCCGGCACGCTCTCGGCGTCCACGAACAGCGGAACGACCACCACGACGGCGTCCGACTCGGCGACCGCGGCCGCGGTGTCGGTGGTGGCCGTCAGCAGGCCGGCGTTGACCGCCTGCTTGAGCTTGACGTCAAGATCCGCCTCGCCCGGGAACGGGACCAGGCCGTCGTTGATCGTGCGGACGGTGGGCTCCGACACGTCCGCGCCGATCACGGTGTGGCCCTTGGACGCGAACTGAACAGCAAGCGGCAGCCCGATCTTGCCCAGGGCGACGACACAGATCTTCATACTGGGGTACTTCCTCCTTGGCGCGGGTCAGCGCTTGCGGCGAAGCCGGCGCACGAGGCGGCCGGCGATCCGGCGTGGGGTGACGATGGTACTCACGACGCGAAGATTGGTCTTCTCGTCGACTTCGACGCCCACGAGATGGAAACGTAGGCCACGCCGATGGAGGATACGCGGCGCGGCGGAGAGGTCGAACGCGGTCACCGGAACGCTGTGAGTTTCGCCGAGGTCGGTCCAGGTGAATTTCACCGTCCGGCGCTGGCGTTGTTTGCGCTGCCCGGCGACCATCTCGTCGAGCACCAGATAGCCCAGGATGGCGGTGCCGGCCTGGCCTTCGTCGCCGGAATCGGTGCGGGCGGCCGGCCGGTCACCGGCGAACACCCGCGGCGGCGGCTCGCCCTCGCGGTTGAGATTCGGCAGCGTGCTGTGCCAGCCCACCAGCAGGGCCTGCCGGCCGTCCGGGGCGTGGCCCCAGCGGACGGTCGCCGGGCCGGACTGGTGGACGCGCTCGCGGACCTGCTCGGTGCCGTCGAACCAGTCGTCCGGGAAGCCGCGGGCCGGGTCCCGGAAGCCCGGGAACCCGATGAAGTGCCGCTCGCCCTCGGTGATCACCGGCGTCAGCCCCTGGTCGGCGTAGTGCCGGGCGACGGCGCGAAGATCGTCGAGGGTGCCGTACTGGGCGACGCTGAGCGGCACCCGGCGCTGCACCTCGAGGCTCGCCCGGATGGAGTCGGTCAGGTATGTCTCGGCGAGCTTGCGCACGCCCTCCTGCACCCGGCGCTGCTCGTCCCGGTCCGCCTCGAGGAACCGGGTGCCCAGCAGCTTGCCCAGCTCCCAGGTGAAGTGCCGGTGCAGCACCCGCTCCCGCGCCGCCGGATCGGTGATGAGGTCCGCGGCGGTGTCCATGATGAGCGCGGTGTCCTGCACAAAGGAGTACAGGGAGGTGCGGTAGGTGATGTTGCTGGAGTCCTCGCGGCGGACCGCGTAGTAGAACTCGTAGTCGGCGCGCACCGCGATGCGCCGGGCCGCCACCACCGCGCGGATGGTGAACGGCTGGTCGCTGCCGGAGCGCAGCTCCTCCGGATACCTGATCTGGTGCTCTTCCAGCAGGGACCGGCGGAACAGCTTCGTGTTGGACAGTGCCCAGGGCAGCGCCGAATTCACCAGGGTGATGTCGTCGCGGTTGCCCGGGGTGTAGACGGCCTGGTTGACCCCGCGGCCCCCGGCGCCGACCAGCCGGCCCAGCACGATGTCGGCCGCCAGCTCGTCGGCCGTGGCGACCAGGCGTTCCAAGGCCTCGGTGCCCAGATAGTCGTCGGCGCCGACGAAGAACACATAGCGCCCGGTGGCGACGTCGAGCGCCCGGTTGCTCGGACCGGCCGGGCCACCCGAATTCTCCTGGTGCAGGACCTTGACGGTGCGGGGGTGCTTCTTCGCCCAGCGGTCCAGCTCGGCGCCGCTGCCATCGGTGGAGCCGTCGTCGACGGCGACGATCTCCATCCGATCTGTACCGATGCTCTGGCCGACGAGCGAACGCAGGCACTCGGTCAGGTAGGGCATCGTGTTGTACACGGCGACCACGACACTGACGTCGGGTCCGCTCACCGCAGGCACCTCTTTCTCGGCCGGTGTACTCCCACCGGGTTCAGGGTGGACGGGAGTCTACGACACCGGTAAGCGCGGGGGTGACTCGAAACCGGCCGGGTCAAGATTTTCGCAGGCATTTCCCGGTGGTTAACGTCCTGGACCAACCATAGGCGCTCGGCGGCCCGGAGCCGGCACTCTCCGGGTCAGTCGGAGACGCCCGCCCGGACGCTCTCGGCCGGCGGGGTCAGGTCGGCGCCGATCGATGTCTTCGGGTCGTCGACCTTCCTGTCGAACCAGCCGGCGAGCACCACGTGCGCCCGCTGGGCGGTGATCACCCACGCCTCCGGCGTCGGCGAGGACAGCTTCCGGCTGCGGGCCCGGAGGTAGTCGAGCCCTCGGCGCGGCAGCGTGGTCACCAGGCCATGCTTGAGCCGGCGGATCAAGCTTCGGTTGTCCGCCTCGGGCGGCTCCGGCGGGCCCGCCTCCGGCCGGGTCGCCGGCGGCTCCTGCGCGACCTCGCGGTACACCTCGCGCAGCTGCGCCCCGACGGCCTCGCGGCCGTAGCGGGCACGCAGCCGCTCCCGGGCCTGTGCCAGGCCCAGACCGGACCAGCCCGCCCGGAGCCGGCGGTACCCGGCCACGATCACCTCGGGGTCTTCCGTGACGTCGAACAGCACGCCCGCGACGCCGTCGAGGCCGTGCAGCGTCTCGGCCGGGCCCTGGCTGCGGGCCACCAGCACCGGCGTGCCCGTGGCGACCGCCTCGACGATCGTCATGCCGAACGTCTCCACGCCGCTGGCATGGATGAGCACGTCATGCTCGTGCATCAGGCCGGCGACCTGCTCGGGGGCCACCGGCGCCCGCTGCGTCACGCGGTCCACCAGGCCCAGCTCGGCGATCCGGGCCCGCAGCTGCAGCTCCAGCGCGCCGGAGCCGACCAGCGTCAGCGTGGCCCGCGGCTCCGCCCCGGCGATCCGCGCGAACGCCTCCAGCAGGGTCAGCACGCCCTTGTGCGGCACCATCCGACCCACGTACAGCAAGCGCAGGGGCTCGCGGGGCGGCTCGGGGCGGACCGCGAACCGGTCGAAGTCGATCGGGTTCGGCAGGACGCGCAGCTTCTCCAGGTGCTCCGGAAACTGCGCGGCGACCTGGTCGTACAGGGCCCGGCCGACGCAGAGCATCCGGTTGACCCGGTGGAGCATGTCGCCGTACTGCCGCCGCGATGCCGGCAGCGCGAAGACCAGGTCCAGGAAGGTGGCGTGCTCGGTGACCACGATCCGGGCGTCGTCGCGGGCCAGCTCGGCGGCCACCGCCCCGGCGTAGTGGCCGGTGTGCGCGTGCACGAGCGGCGCCTCGATGCGGCCGGTGGGCAGCGCGGCCCGCAAGCGGGCGATCTGCTCGCGGCTCCAGAGAAAGTAGTCGCCGTTGCTGGGCTGCGGACTGACCACCCGGGTGAGCTCGCCCTCCGGGGTGTCCGCGACGACGACACCGCCGCCGTGGGCCAGCTCCCGCTCGACCGCCACCCCGACCAGCTTCCCGCTCACTCCCTTGGGCGAGTAGGGCCAGCCCTCCGTGTGCAGGGTCGCCACCCGGCCGACGTCCCCGCCGGCCGCGTCGGTGGTGGCCCGGACGAACGCACCGGCGAACGGATCGTTCGGCGACGGGTACCACGGCGTGACGACGGCCAGGTCGGCCGGCGCCGGGCGGCGGGCCGGGCCGGGCGCCGGGGCGCAGCCGACCGACAGGGACGGGAACCGCCGGCGGGCCGCGTCGGCGATCGGCATGGCCTCCGGGTCGCCGGCCACCAGCAGGCTCGCGCCGGCCAGCGGGCCGTCGCGGGTGAGCAGGAACTTGCGCGCGGCGCGCAGGATCTGGGGCAGCTCCGTCGATCCCAGCCGGTGCAGGGTCACGCCCGGAGTGTCCGGTTCTGTCCTCCACTCCGCCAGATCCGCGACCACGAGCAGGACGCGGGCGCCCGCGTCGGCCAGCTCCGTCACGTGCCGGCGCGCCGCACGCGTCCGTCGGCCGCCGAGCGCCAGATAGACGACTGAAGTGGGGGGCGGACTCACGCAAGACTCCTGCCTCGAAGACGGCGGGAGTCTATGACACCCCTGGCCTATCGCCGCCGCTGGAACCTCATCGACAAGGAGGCGTTTCCCGCATTTCGCCGATCGGCCACTTTCCCAGCCCCGTACCGTTACCGGGCACCTGCCGGAGCCCTCAGCCGTCGTATCGACCCGGCACGGTACCCTTCCCCCAGTCACGCGCCGGATAGCGTTTCAGCAGGAGGATTACCTATGCCCGCCAATCAGGCCCGGGCCACGCGGGGCCGCGTTGTCATGCTCGTCGACAATGACGTGCAGGGCGATTCCCGGGTGCAAAAGGAGGCGCGGTCGATGGCCGCGGCCGGCTGGGAGGTCATCCTGCTCGGCGAGCGCCGCGATTCGCCGCTCGAGACCTGGATGATCGGCGACGCCGAGGTGCGCCTGGTGCCGATGAACAGCTCGCTGAACGTCGCGCCGTTCACCTGGCGCCGCAGCCTGCGCCGGCCGCTGGCCTACCCCCCGGGCCGGGAATCGGCATACCGCCTGGAGCTCATCAAGGCCCGGCACGCCGACCTCGTCGCCAGCTTCGCCCACCTCAACGCCAAGCGCCGGGCCGGCGGCTCGGCGGCCGCGCACGCCGTGGGCAAGGCCGCGCTGCTCCCGGTGCGGGTCACCCACAAGGCACTCAGTGTGTGGACACGGTTCCGGGCTGGTGAGACGCGGCGGCTGCGCCAGGTCCGCAAGAACGACCCCAACCTGCTCAACCAGGCGCCGATCTGGTTCTGGAAAACGACCATGGGCAACCGGGCCTGGCGCCGGCTCGACCCGTCTCTGTGGCAGTGGGAGATCGCATTCGGCAAGGTGATCGACAAGCTCGCGCCGGACATCATCCACGCCAACGACTTCCGGATGCTCGGGGTCGGCGCGCGAGCCACGATCCGGGCCCGGGCCAAGGGCCGCAAGACCAAGCTGGTCTGGGACGCCCACGAGTACGCCCCGGGTCTGGTCGCGAAATACCACCACCGCTGGCTGCCCGCGCTCACCGCCCACGAGGCCGAGTTCGCACCGTACGCGGACGCCGTGCTGGCCGTCTCGCCGTCGCTCGCCGACCTGCTGCAGCAGGAGCACGGGCTGGCCACCAGGCCGAACGTGGTGATGAACGCGCCGGTGCAGGCGCCCGCCCCGGACGAGAGCGCGGCGGCCGTGGCTGATCTGCGGACCGACTGCGGCATCGGGGCGGACGTGCCCCTGCTCGCCTACGTCGGCGGCATCACCCCGGTGCGGGGCGTCGACATCATCATCGACGCGCTGCCGCACCTGCCCGAGGTGCACCTGGCGATGGTCTCGATGCACCCGAACGGCAAGAACCCGGTGGTCGACAGGACCATGGAGCGGGCGGAGTCGCTGGGCGTGGCCGACCGGGTGCACGCGCTGCCGTACGTCCCGCACTGGCAGGTGTCCGACTACCTGCGCCCCGCGGACGCGGCGGTCAGCCCCCTGCACCACCTGCCCAACCATGAGATCGCGTTGAGCAACAAGTTCTTCGAGTATTCGCACGCCCGGCTGCCGCTGATCACCAGCGACATCCGGACCATGGCCGAGATGGTGCGCTCCACCGGTCAGGGTGAGGTCTTCAAGGCGCAGGATCTCGACGACTTCGTCCGCGTGGTCCGTGAGGTGCTGGCCGATCCGGACAAATACCGCGCCGCGTACGACAAGGACGGCCTGCTGCTGAGCTGGACCTGGGAGGCCCAGGCCGCCGTGCTGGACAGCGTCTACTCCGGGCTCGTGCCGGCCACCGCAGCGGTCACCGAGCCGGCCGCGGCGGCCACGGTGGCCCCCGCCGAGTCGCTGCCTCAGGTCGCCCGATGACTGTGCCCCCGGGCGACCGGCACGTCACCGTCGTCACACCCTGGTATCCGACCCAGATGTTTCCGTTCCGTGGCGCTTTCGTGCAGACCATGGTGGAGGCGACCGCGCCCGGCTGCGACTCGATGACGATCATGCACTGCGACCGCTGGTCGGCGCGGGTTTCCGACGCCGAGGACGCGGCGATCAACCGGGCGCATCTGGCGCTGCTGCCCCGCATGAAGCGGGCCTCGTCGACAGTCGGCGGCGCGACGCTCAACTTTCTGCCGGTGCCGATGCCCGTCGGCGGCGACTTCGCATTCGTCGCGAAACGGCACGCGGACACCCTGCACGCCACCTTCGCCGGCGCGCCCATCGACGCGGCCGTGGTCCATGTGCACGAGGCGCTACCGAGCGGCTGGGCGGTGCTCGAACACCTGCGGCCGGAGACCAAGCTGTTCGTCACCGAGCACGCCAGCTTCCTGGAGCAGCTCCTCGACGAGCCGGAAGCCCGCGAGATGTACGACAAGGTGCTGGATCGCTGTGAGGGCCTGTTCGTGGTCGGCGACGGCACCCGGGACGTGCTGCTGAAGGCGCTGCCCCGGCACGCCGAGAAGGTCAGCCTGGTGGCCAACCCGATCTCCTTCACCCAGCCCCGGCCGGAGCCGGTGACCGCGCTGCGCCGCTGGCTGTTCCTCGGTGGCCTGATTCCCCGCAAGGGAGTCAACTGGCTGCTGGAGGCGTTCGCGAAGTGCCACGCCGAGGACCCGGCGCTGACCCTCACCATCGTCGGCGACGGTGAGCTGGGCGGTGAGTTGCGCGAGCGGGCCGAGGCGCTCGGCGTCCAGGACGTGGTCACCTTCGCCGGCTCGGTCGGCCCCGAGGTCGCCTTGCAGCTGATGCGTGAGCATGACCTGCTGGTGCATGCCAGCCGATGGGAGAGCTTCGGCGTGACGGTGGTCGAGGCGGTGGCCGCCGGCATGCCGGTGCTGGTCACCCGGTGCGGCGGCCCGGAGGAGACGCTCGCCGGGATCGAGGAGGCGGCCGGCGAGTTGGTCGCCGTCCAGGAGGACGACGCGTCCCTGGTCGAGGGCTACAGGCGGCTGCGCGACCGGTTCCCGCAGGGGCTCGATCTGGGCAAGGCCCAGCGGGTGCTCGACGAACGCTACGGATATCCCGCCGTGGCCAAGATGCATCACCGGGTGTGGTTCGAGTGAATGTTCTGTTCCTGGCGCTGGGTGCGGGCCGCAGGCGTGCGGTGGTGGAGGAATCCGCCAAGGTGGTCGCGAACGGTGGCACGGCCACCGTGGTGGTCGCGACGGCCCATCCGTGGACTGCCGAGATCGCTTCCGGCGTGACGGTGATCGACTCATCGGTGCTGCACCGGGCCCAGCTGCCCTGGCGGATCGAGCGCCTGGTGGTCTACCGCGGCCCCCGATTCGTCCTGAAGAAGGCGCTCGGCCGCCGGGGAAAGTCGGCGGTCCGCACCTATGAGAAGAAGGTCGCCGACCGATTCCACCGGCGCGTGTTCCTGCCGATCCACAAACGACTGCGCCGGGACGTCCGCAGCCAGCTGATCGCCCAGCACATCACGCGCAGCCCACGCCCGTACGAGTGGATCGTGGTCACGGACTCCAGGTCCATGCCGGAAGCGGTGGAGGTGCTGGACAACCTCCGCGCGGACACCCGCATCGGCCTGGTCTGGAGCGCCGACCACATCTCCTGAGCTCGACCGGGAGATTCGGCGTTGATCGTTCCGAGATGCTGACCGCGGGCCACACTAGGTACTAGTCTGCCCAGGATCACCACCCCTCCCACTGCGAAAGTGGATCATGCTATGACGCTGCGGCTAACCGACGCGGAAGTCTCGAAGTTCTGGAACGACCGCCATATACGCGAGACCGACCTGAAGTCTGGTGGCCACGTCTCGTACGACGAGGCCACCAACTCCATGTTCTACCTCCGGCGGCTGAGCATGCTGATGGACCGCATCGGCCTGCAGAACAACCCGGTCGCGCCGCTCTACCTGCTCGATGCGGGCTGCGGTAAGGGCTACTTCAGCCGGGAACTCGCCAAGTTCGGCCACCAGGTCGACGGCATCGACCGCAGCGAGGCAGCGATCACGCTCTGTCAGGAGCTCGGCGGTGGCCCCCGCTACCGCCAGAGCGGCCTGGCCGAGTGGCGGACGCCGTGGCTCTACGACGCCGTCCTCACCGTCGACGTGCTCTTCCACATCATGGATGACGCTGAGTGGGAGCGGGCGACCCGCAATCTGGCCTCGCTGGTCCGGCTCGGCGGCAAGCTCATCATCGGCGACTGGGGACAGGACAACGACCATGTCTTCGGCAGCTACCAGATCTGCCGGGGCCGCGACACGTACCTCCCGTTGCTGGACGCCTGCGGTATGCGTTTCGACGGCTGGGAGCCGTACCGCTTCCGGCGGAGCCCCATCGGGTTCTACACCTTTACCCGCATCGGCTGAGGATCGGCGGACATAATGCTCATACGAGAACTGCTACCACTCTTCGAAGACGTGACGACCATCGTCGAAGTGAGCGGGAGCGGAAAGACACTCCAGGAGCAGCTGCGCGCTCCGGAGGAGGCCACCTACCGGCCCTACGCGCCGGGCGAGAAGATGGACGCCGGCACCGTAGTGGTCGCCTTCGTCGGGCCCAACCCCGCGGCCCACCTCGACGCGGCGGCGGTCGCACCGGCGCTGCAGGAGCTGCCCGTCGGCGGCCGGGCGCTGCTGCTGCTCGGCTGGCCGGTGCCGGACCTGCCGTACCAGCGGGTGCTGGACGAACTGATCACCGCGGGATGCCAGGTGCTCCAGGTGATTCCGCTCGACCACGCGGTGGGAGACCGGGCGCACTGCGCCGTCGTGGCCGCACGGGTCGACCGGATCGCTCCCCTGCGCACTCATCTGTCGGATGAGCCGATCGTGATCGACGGTGCCTCGCCCGACCTCCGCGCGCTGCTCCGGCTGACCGGCGAGAAGGTCTTCAGCGAGCTGCTCGAGCGCCCCCTGCGCCGCAAGCTGGCCGAGACCGCCGACCGGGTGCTCGAGCAGGACAAGCGCATCCGGGAGCTGGAGAAGGAAGTCGCCGCCCGGGACGCGAAGGTCACCCAGGCGGAGAGCCGGCTGACGAAGGCGCGCAACGACGTCGCCAAGCTGCAGGCCTCCACGACCTTCCGGGTCGGCGCCACGGTCGTGCAGGGCGCCCGCCGCCCCGGCAAGGCCATCGTCAGCGTGCCGGTCGGCCTGGTCCGCATCTGGCGCAAGCGTGGTGCCACCGGCGGGCCCGCCGATCAGCAGTCCTGACCGCACCGGTCCCCTGACCCCTGAGCTCACGGAGAAAACTGCGATGAAGGTAATGAGCATTGTCGGTGCCCGGCCACAGCTGGTAAAGCTGGCCCCCATCGCACACGCTTTCGCCGGCACCGATCACCAGCACGTGATCGTCCATACCGGACAGCACTACGACGTCAACCTCTCGGACGTCTTCTTCACCGGCCTCGGCATCCCGGACCCGGACGTCCACCTGGGTGTGGGCTCGGGCAGCCACGGCGTGCAGACCGGCGCCGTGCTGAGCGCGATGGACCCGGTGCTGGAGCTGGAGAAGCCGGACTGGGTCCTGGTCTACGGCGACACGAACTCGACGCTGGCCGGCGCCGTGGCCGCGGTCAAGATGCACATCCCGGTGGCGCACCTCGAAGCCGGCCTGCGCTCGTTCAACCGCCGGATGCCGGAGGAGCACAACCGGGTGCTCACCGACCACGCGGCCGACCTGCTGCTGGCACCGACCGAGGAAGCCGTCCGGCACCTGCGGGCCGAGGGCCTGGGCGACCGCACCGAGCTGGTCGGCGACGTCATGGTCGACGTCTGCCTGCGGGTCCGCGACGACGTGCTGGCCGGGCGTCACGCCGCTCCGGCGTTGCCCGACGGCATCGACCCGGAACAGCCGTACCTGCTCGCCACGCTGCACCGCGCGGAGAACACCGACGACCCGAAGCGGCTGGCCCAGCTCGTGGACGCCCTCGCCGACCTGCCCACCCCGGTGGCGCTGCTGGCACACCCGCGCCTCGTGGCCCGGGCCGAGGCCCAGGGGCTGAAGCTGCAGCGTGGCGCCGTGCACGTCGGGCAGCCGCTCCCGTACGCCTCGATGGTGGCCGGGGTGCTCGGCTCGGCCGGCGTGGTCACCGACTCGGGTGGCCTGCAGAAGGAGGCCTTCCTGCTGGGCCGCCCGTGCACGACGCTGCGGACCGAGACGGAGTGGGTCGAAACGCTGGTGGACGGCTGGAACCACCTGGTGACCGACCCGGGCGAGCTCGGCGACGAGTGGGCGAAGCTGGCCACCCGGGGCGCACCGCAGTTCGAGCGCGGCACCCCGTACGGCGATGGCGCGGCCGCGAAGCGGGTCGTCGAGGTCCTGGCCGAGCGCTTCGCCGCCCGCTGACGGAACAGGGGCCCCCTCTCGGGGGCCCCGCCGGGTGTGACCAGGTCTAGCTGACGTACGGCTTTCGGTCGAGAGCGATCGTCGTGCGCACTCCCGGGTAGCGGCGCGACAGCCGCCAGGCCAGCGGCATGGCGGCCTGGTCGGCTGCCACAATGCGGTCCGCTCCGGCCAGGTCGAGCTCCATGGCGGTTCCTTCGGCCCGGCGCGAGAGAATCACCGGGCGGATCGCCTTGAACGCCGGCCAGAACATCTTCCGGTGGATTCCCTTGGAGATCCGCGACTGGGCGCGCCGGGTCAGCGCCAGGCCCGCGTCCACCTTCTTCAACGCCGGCCGGCCGACGGTCAACGCCCTGGCCTTGCCGAACGCCTTGGCCGGGACGTTGAAGAGCAGGCGGTGCTCGATCCGCCGGATCCGGATCTCGCTCGCCTCGACGTCGAAGACGCGGTGCACCCGGATCCGGGGGTCGAGCTCGACGTCCTGCGTGCTCTTGCTCTCGGGGACGAGCAGGTCGACCTGCACGCCGGCCTCCGCCAGGTCTCGCACGTAGGACCGCACCCGCCAGGCCGGCTTGTAGCTCATGGCGATGACAACGACGCGCGGCTTGGTCACCGGTTCGGCTGGGGTGCTCACGACGGCAACTCCTGGACGGTCGACGAGCGGACGAGAGAGCGCAGACGGTTTTCCAGCGGTGCCAGCAGAGTATCGCGTTCGAAGGTGGCGGCGTGCCGGCGAGCGGCCTCGCGCAGCTGCGGATCCGCCCGGCGGGCCGCTTCACCGGCGTCGATGAAGGTCTGCGCCAGCTTCTCCGGATCGAGGCTGTCGGCGTGGAACCACAACGGGTAACCCTCGAGGACCTCGCGGGCCGCGATGTCCGGGGCGTGCACGGAGACGATCGGGCGGCCGGTCGCCATGTACTCGAAAATCTTGCCGGAAGTGACATAGCGGCCACCGGCCGCCAGGAACACCAGGACGTCGCTGTCGGCATAGACCGACGAGACCTCGGTCTTCGGCACCGGGCCCCGCAGCCGCAGGCCGGCATCATTGTCGGGATCGACCTGCCCGGCCGCGTTCAGGCCGAGCCGCGGCAGCAGCGGCATATGGCTGAGCTTGAAGAAGCCGAGGTGCCCGAAGAGATTGAGCTCCGCGCCGGCGAGCAGCGGATGCTCCCGGGCGATCCGGAAGGCCTCCGCCATCTCCTCCATCGGCTGGTGGGTGGTGAGCGTGCCGAGGTAGCTGAAGTTGAGCGGGCGCTGCGGCGTGACCGGTTCCACGGGATCCGTCGGCACGTCGAGCAGGTCCGGGTCCCACCCGTTCGGAACGACAATCATCCGGTCCGCCGCCTCGGGATACCGCTCGGCGTGCCAGTCGCGCAGCGCGTTGTTCACGAACACGACCGACGCGGCCTTGCCGAGGACCCGGCGTTCCCACTTCCAGGTCGGATGCTCCGGCGGAAACGCGGGCTCGTCCTTGAACAGGTCGAGAGTCCAGGAGTCGCGGTAGTCGATCACGTAGGGGATGCGGGCCAGCTTGCCGATCGCCCAGGCGGCGGCGAAGGCGGCGAACGGGTTGCCGGTGGCCACCACCGCGTCGAACTTCTCGCTCCGGTGCAGCTTGAGTGCCTTGGCAACCGACGATCGCGCCCAGGAGACGTACTGCTCGGGGAACTGCTTGGCCTCGCGCCAGTCGAAGAACCGCTTGGCCGTCGTCGGCATCATGCCGCGGAACCAGCTCATGTTCTGCAGCTCGTGCTCCCACCGGAAGGTGTCGAGCTCGGGCCGGACCACGGTGATCCGCGGGTCGACGGTTTCGAGCAGCTTCTCGTCCGTCGAGCCGATCACGTCGTACAGGAAACCCAGCGGCGCGGCGAAAACGGTGACGTCCCAGCCGTCGCGGGCGAAGTGATTCGCCGTCGCCCGCGCCCGGTAGACCCCGCTGGCCCGGGAAGGAGGAAAGTAGAAGGCCAGGTACAGCAGGCGCGGCTTCCGTGGGCTGGCGGTCATACGTTGCGCTCCTGGTGGTCCACTGCTTCCCCTCGATAACGGGCTGGTCGTCGGTCGCCACAGCGACCGTACAGGGCAGCGCCACGCCCGAACCTGTCGGGCAGCCGACCCGGGCGGAGCCGGCGGCCGTCCCGGAATCACCCGCCGCCGACTGTTTCGTCCGGGATGCGAAACCGCACCCCGGACGACGTGAGATCCAGCGGGTCAGCCGGCCTGCGGGCCCGGCACGTGCACCGTGTTGCCGGACTTCGCCGACTCCAGGACGGCGGCGGCCACTTCAACCGTACGCATGCCCTGGCGCAGGGTGACGATGTCGCTCTCCTTGCCCTCGACCGCGTCGCGGAACCGCTCGTGCTCGACGAGCAGCGGCTCGCGCTTCGGGATCGCGAACCGGACCATGTCGCCTTCGGACACACCGCGGAACGCGCGCAGCGCCTCCCACTCGGTGCCGATCGCGCCGTTGGCGAAGAAGGTCAGGTCGGCGGTCAGCGTGTCGGCGATGAAGCAGCCCTTCGCGCCGGTGATGACGGTGGACCGTTCCTTCATCGGGCTCAGCCAGTTGACCAGGTGGTTGGCCATCAGACCGTCCTGCATCGAGGCGACCACGGAGACCATGTCCTCGTGCGGGCGGCCGCTGCGCGAGACGGTGCGCGCGGCGACGTCCTGGTAACTGCGACCGGTCACCCAGGCGGTCAAGTCAATGTCGTGGGTGGCGAGGTCCATGACCACGCCGACGTCGGCGATCCGGCCCGGGAACGGGCCCTGACGGCGGGTGACGACCTGGTACATGTCGCCGAGCTCGCCGGCCTCCAGGCGCGACCGCAGGCTCTGCAGCGCCGGGTTGTAGCGCTCGATGTGGCCGACCGCGCCGACCAGGCCGCGGCTCTCGAAGGCCTCGACCAGCCGCTTCGACGCCTCCAGCGACGGTGCCAGCGGCTTCTCGATCAGGGCGCAGACGCCGGCCTCGGCCAGTCGCAGGCCGATCTCCTCGTGCAGACCGGTCGGGCAGGCCACCACCGCGTAGTCCAGCCTCAGGGCGATGAACTGCTCGATGTCGGTGACCACCGGCACGCCCGCCGGCGCGACCGCGCCGGGCGCCGGGTCCAGCACGCCGACCAGCTCGACGCCGTCCAGCAGGTTGAGCACGCGGGCGTGGTTGCGGCCCATCGCGCCAAGGCCGATCAGGCCGGCCCGCAGTCCGTTGCCGGCGCTCATGCCCGCACCGCCACGGTGTTGACCGCTTCGGCGATCCGGTCGAGCTCGTCGGTGGTCAGCCCCGGGAAGATCGGCAGCGACACAACCTCCTCGGCGGCCCGGTCGGTCTCCGGCAGCTTCCAGGGACCCGGCTGCCCGTCCTCGCCCAGGTACGGCCTCAACTTGTGGATCGGGGTCGGGTAGTAGACGGCGTTGCCGATGCCGAGGTCCTTGAGCCCGGCCTGGAACGCGTCCCGGTCTCCGGTGAACCGGATCGTGTACTGGTGGTAGACGTGCTTCGCGCCCGCGGCGACCGGCGGGGTGACCACACCGGTCAGCCGCTCGTCCAGGTAGGCGGCGTTGGCGCGACGCTTGTCGGTCCAGCCGGCGAGCTGGGTCAGCTGCACCCGGCCGATGGCGGCGGCGACGTCGGTCATCCGCATGTTCGCGCCGACGATCTCGTTCTGGTAGCGCGCCTCCATGCCCTGGTTACGCAGCAGCCGCAGCTTGCGCGCGAGCTCGGCGTCGGCCGTGGTGATCATGCCGCCCTCAAGCGAGTGCATGTTCTTGGTCGGGTAGAAGCTGAAACAGCCGACCGCGCCGAAAGCGCCGACCGGCGTGCCGTTCAGGGCCGCGGCGTGTGCCTGGGCGGCGTCCTCGACCACGGCCAGGCCGTGTGCCTCGGCGATGGGCATGATCCGATCCATCGCGGCCGGGTGGCCGTACAGGTGGACCGGCATGATCGCGACGGTGCGCGGCGTGATCGCCGCGGCGATCGCGTCCGGGTCGACGCAGAAGCTGCCGGGCTCGATGTCCACGAACACCGGGGTGGCGCCGACCAGCCGGACGGCGTTGGCGCTCGCGGCGAACGAGAAGGACGGGACGATGACCTCATCACCGGGGCCGTAACCGAGCGCCATCAGCGAGAGCTGCAATGCCGACGTACCGGAGTTGACGGCGACGCAGTGCCGGCCGGCGACCAGTTCGCCGAACTCGCGCTCGAATGCCGCGACCTCGGGGCCCTGCACGACCATGCCGCTGCGCAGGACGCGCACGGCAGCATCGATCTCGGCCTCGCCGATCACCGGGCGAGCGGGTGGGATGGCGGCCTGGTTTGCCGACATGGAAGGGTCCTCCTGGGGTACGCATAGCTACAGATGCGGGAGCCTCTAGTCACTGACTGTGAAGCTAGCGTGACAAGGCCGTCTGCCGCCATGAGTCCGCGGCGGTGGCCACAGTACATCATGCTTCGCCCGAGCTAATTACCCTGCGCAGACGCAGACGTGAACGCGAGGTAGACGAGATGCTTCAACAGGGATAACTGCGGCCCAGGCCGATCACTCTGTGTAAGCACCGCTCAGAACCGAGGCATGCCGCCGAACTGCCGGTCACCGGCGTCGCCCAAGCCCGGAACGATGTACATCTTCTCGTTCAGTCCCTCGTCGATACTTGCCGTGATCAGGCGCAGCGGGAGCCCCGAGGTGCGCAGCCGCTCGACACCCTCGGGCGCGGCCAGCACGCAGCACACGATGACGTCGGTGCAGCCCCGCTCGACCAGCAGCCGGCAGCAGTGCACCAGGGAGCCGCCGGTGGCCAGCATCGGGTCCAGGACCAGGACGGGCAGGCCGGACAGGTCGCCGGGCAGCGACTCCATGTAAGCCCGCGGCTCGTAGGTGGCCTCGTCGCGGGCCAGGCCGACGAAGCCCATCGACGACTCGGGCAGCAGGGCCAGGGCGGCGTCGGCCATGCCCAGGCCGGCCCGCAGCACCGGCACGATCAGCGGCGGGTTGGCCAGCCGGGTGCCCAGGGTCGGCGCCACCGGGGTGCTGATCGGGAACTGCTCGACGGCGAAGGTGCGGGCGGCTTCGTACACGACCATGGTGGTCAGTTCGTGCAGGGCGGCACGGAAGGCCCCGGAGTCGCTCTGCGCGTCACGCATGACGGTGAGTCGGGACTGGGCCAGCGGGTGATCAACGACGAGTACGTCCACACCGATCAACCTACCGGGGTTCTCCAAGATCAATTGTCGGCGGGCTGCGTAGAATCGCTCTCATGACTGCGACAGCGACGTCGAAGCTGCCCGACGTGTCCGGTTCCGCCTTCAACCTCCGATCTTTCCTGCACGGATTGCCCGGGGTGGACAAGGTCGGCGTCGAGGCGAGGGCGGCTGCGCTCGGCACCCGCTCGGTGAAGACCACCGCGAAGGCGGCGGCGATCGACCTGGCCATCCGGATGGTCGACCTGACCACGCTCGAGGGCGCGGACACCCCGGGCAAGGTCCGGGCGCTGTCGGCCAAGGCCCTGCGGCCCGACCCCGCCGACCCGTCCTGCCCGAGCGTGGCCGCCATCTGTGTGTATCCGGCGATGGTCCCGGTCGCGGCCGAGGTGCTGGCCGGCTCCGGCGTCCACCTGGCCAGCGTGGCCACCGCCTTCCCGTCCGGGCAGGCCCCGCTGGAGGTCAAGCTCGCCGACACCCGCGACGCCGTCGCCGGCGGCGCCGACGAGATCGACATGGTGATCAGCCGGGGCGCGTTCCTGTCCGGGCGCTACGACTTCGTGTACGACGAGATCGTCGCGGTCAAGCAGGCCTGCGGGTCGGCGCACCTCAAGGTGATCCTGGAGACCGGCGAGCTGGGGACGTACGACAACGTGCGCCGTGCCTCCTGGCTGGCGATGCACGCCGGCGCCGACTTCATCAAGACCTCCACCGGCAAGGTGCCCGTCGCCGCGACGCTGCCGGTGACGCTGGTGATGCTGGAGGCGGTCCGGGACTTCCGGGCGCAGACCGGGCGCCAGGTCGGCGTCAAGCCCGCCGGCGGCATCCGCACCACCAAGGACGCGATCAAATATCTGGTGCTGATCAACGAGACGGTCGGCACGGACTGGCTCGACCCGGACTGGTTCCGGTTCGGCGCCTCCTCGCTGCTCAACGACCTGCTGATGCAGCGGACCAAGCTCACGACCGGGCACTACGCCGGCCCGGACTACTTCACGCTGGACTGAGCAGTGCTTACCGAGGGCGGCACCGCCGCACCGCTAGGAGAAACCGGCAGAATGTTCGCATACGCTCCGGCGCCCGAGTCCCGCTCGATCGTCGACATCGCACCCTCCTACGGCCTGTTCATCGACGGCGCCTTCGGGCCCGCCTCGTCCTCCGGCAGCGTCTTCAAGACCGTTAACCCAGCCTCGGAGGAAGTGCTCGCGGAGGTCGCCTCGGCCGGCGTCGAAGACGTCGACCGCGCCGTCGCGGCCGCCCGCCGGGCCTTCGGGCCCTGGTCGGCGCTGCCGGGCGCCGAGCGCGCCAAGTATCTCTTCCGGATCGCCCGGATCGTCCAGGAGCGCGCCCGCGAGCTGGCCGTGCTGGAGTCCCTGGACAACGGCAAGCCGATCAAGGAATCCCGCGACGTCGACGTGCCCCTGGTCGCCGCGCACTTCTTCTACTACGCGGGCTGGGCCGACAAGCTCAAATACGCGGGCTTCGGCCCGGATCCGCGGCCGCTGGGCGTCGCCGCGCAGGTGATCCCGTGGAACTTCCCGCTGCTGATGCTGGCCTGGAAGATCGCGCCGGCGCTGGCCGCGGGCAACACGGTCGTGCTCAAGCCGGCCGAGACCACGCCGCTGTCCGCGCTCTTCTTCGCCGACATCTGCCAGCAGGCCGAGCTGCCGCCGGGCGTCGTCAACATCATCACCGGCGCCGGGGAGACCGGCCGGGCCCTGGTCGAGCATCCGGACGTCAACAAGGTGGCCTTCACCGGCTCCACCGAGGTCGGCCGGCAGATCGCCCGGTCCGTCGCCGGCAGCCGCAAGCGGCTGACGCTGGAGCTGGGCGGCAAGGCGGCGAACATCGTCTTCGACGACGCGCCCATCGACCAGGCCGTCGAGGGCATCGTCAACGGCATCTTCTTCAACCAGGGGCACGTCTGCTGTGCCGGCTCGCGGCTGCTGGTGCAGGAGTCGGCGTACGACACCGTGCTCGCGGCGCTGAAGCGGCGGATGGCGACGCTGCGGGTGGGCGACCCGCTGGACAAGAACACCGACGTCGGGGCGATCAACTCGGCGGCGCAGCTGGCCCGCATCCGCGAGCTGTCCGAGATCGGCGCCGAGGAAGGTGCCGAGCGCTGGTCGCCGGCGTGCGAGCTGCCGTCGCAGGGCTACTGGTTCGCGCCGACCATCTTCACCGGCGTCACCCAGGCACACCGGATCGCCCGCGAGGAGATCTTCGGCCCGGTGCTGTCGGTGCTGACCTTCCGCACGCCCGACGAGGCGATCGAGAAGGCCAACAACACGCCGTACGGTCTCTCGGCCGGCATCTGGACCGAGAAGGGCTCGCTGATCCTGGCCATGGCGGACAAGCTCCGCGCCGGGGTGGTCTGGGCCAACACGTTCAACAAGTTCGACCCCACGTCGCCGTTCGGCGGCTACAAGGAGTCCGGTTACGGCCGCGAGGGCGGCCGGCACGGCCTGGAGGCATACCTTGCCTAAGTCCCCGTCCCCCGCCAAGGCCGCTCGGGCCGCCGCCTCGGCCAAGGCCTCCAGCGGTGCGCCGCCGGCCAAGAACGGTCGCACCGCCGCCCGAGCCAAGGTGCCCGGCGGCGCGTCACCGGCCTCACCCTCCTCGTCGACGTCGCCTGCGTCGCCTACCTCGTCGACGTCGCCCGCGTCGACCACCTCGCCTGCCTCGCCGACTTCGCCCGCGTCGCCTACCGCGCCTGCCTCGTCTGCCGGCAGCGCCGCGCCTGCTCCGCGCGGCGCCGCGTCCGATCTGTCCGCGGCGGCCGGTTCCGCGCCCGGCGCGGGCCCTGCCCGAGCCGGCCGGCTCGGGGTGCGCAAGACCTACAAGCTGTTCATCGGCGGGGCTTTCCCGCGCAGCGAATCAGGACGGACCTATCTCGTGGACGGCGACAACGTGGCCCTCGCCTCCCGCAAGGACGCCCGCGACGCCGTCGTGGCCGCCCGCAAGGCCCAGCCGAAGTGGGCCGGCGCCACCGCCTACAACCGTGGCCAGGTGCTCTACCGGATCGCGGAGATGATCGAGGCCCGGCGCGACGAGTTCATCGCCCGGGGCGTACCGGCCACCGAGCTGGACGCCGCGGTCGACCGCTGGGTCTGGTATGCGGGCTGGTCGGACAAGATCGCCCAGGTGCACGGCAGCGCGAACCCGGTCGCCGGCCCGTACTTCAACATCTCCGCCCCCGAGCCCACCGGCGTCGTCGGCGTGGTCGCGCCGGCCTCGTTCCTCGGGCTGGTCAGCGTCATCGCGCCCGCGATCGTCACCGGCAACACCGTGGTGGTGCTCGCCGCCGCGCCGCAGGCGGCCGTCACCCTCGCCGAGGTGCTGGCCACCTCCGACGTGCCTGGCGGCGTGGTGAACATTCTCACCGGGCACGCCGCCGAGACCGCGCCCTGGCTGGCCTCGCACGACGACGTCAACGCGCTCGACCTCACCGGTGTGACCGATCCGATGCTCGCCACCGAGCTGGAGCGGGCCGCGGCCGGCAGCCTCAAGCGGGTGCTCCGGCCGCCCGCCGACACGCCCGACTTCACCGCCGACCCGGGAGTGCACCCGATGACCGCGCTGCTGGAGATCAAGACGGTCTGGCACCCGAAGGGTTTCTGACCTCGGTCTGCCTCCTTTCAGGAGCGCACACTAAGGTGTGTGCCCAGACTCACCCGTCCGAACAGCTCGCTTGAACCAACCCGGAGGTCACCGTGACCAGCCAGTCGCCTGAAGAGGGCTCGACGGTCAAGGAGGAGAAGGCCGTCGTCAAGGGCGAGCTCTCCGGCCGTGACCTGTGGGACGAGGTACGCATCTCGCCCGTCGAGATCGCCATGCCGGGCGGCGTGGGGCTGACGCTGCGGGCATACCGGCTCGCCTCCGAGCTGACCCCGACCGAGATCGAGGTCGACGAGGACGACCCCTTCGACGCCCGGGAGCGTGCGGCCGCGGCCCGCGCCGCCGAGGAGGAAGGCGTCATCGTCGACGACGAGTTCACGGCGTTGGTCGCCGAGGGCGACGCCGGCTCGAAGTCGGCGGCGGGGCGGTCGGACGGGAAGTCCGACGGCACCGTCACGACCGAGGACGGCGAGGTCGTGGCCGAGCCCGACGCGGCCGACTTCGCCGACGAGCCGGAGGAGGTCGAGGAAAAGGAGGTCGACGAGGAAGTCCCCATGTTCCTCAGCCACCGGGGCAAGCTGCTGACCTTCAAGACCCCCGAGTCGCTCGTCTCCTTCATCCGTTCGGGTGCTCCGCACGACCTCGCCCAGCTCGACTCGTGGCCGACCCTGGCGGAACAGGTACAGTCGACCGACATCGACCCGGCGCCGGACGACCGCTACGAGCTGGATCTCGTGGTGGAAAACCTGCGCGGTGGTCACGACACGTGGGATCTGCCGCTGCTCATCGCCGCCGGCGAAGCAGCCCGAGACCTGGGCCACGCCCTGCGCCTCAAGCCCGTCATCCTGGCATTGGCGCCGGGATCGCCGCTCGACGACCTGGACGAGTCTCTCCGGTCGGCCGAGAGTGGCGGAATGGGCGGTTTCTTCGGACGCCGCAAGCTGCGTAAAATCGGGGCGCAACAGGCAAGTCTGGGTTGGCGCTCGATTATCGGCAAGATCTCTGCCGCTGTGGACTGGCGCGACTGACCCCTGAACAGGGACCATCAGTCCTTGGCCGAAAACAGCAGTCCCGGGGAGGAGGACGACGCCGTGGCGCTCGTGCGCGTGTTCTGCGGTCTGGCGTCGGCTGATGAGACGGTGCGGACGGCTTCGGCCGGATCGCAACTGACCATCGCCGTGGTGGACGACGCGGGAAGGCTGCTCGGTGTCCACGAGATCAGCGACGACCCAGGTGGCTATGCCCAGCTGGGGACGCTGCTCGTGGAACGGACGAGCGGGTTCGCGGACGCCGCGGTCGCCGCCGACAGCGACGACCATATGGTCACATCGCTGCTGACCGCGGCTGGCCGTCCCCTTGCCGTGGCCGACGACGACTCGGCCGATGACTTCGCCGAGCGGTTCGCCGACGACGACTCCTCCGAGGAGATCTCGGCCACACCGGCTGCCCGGCGTGCGGTGGGTCTCGCCCGCGCGCTGCAGGCCGGTGCCCTCACCGCTGCCGCCATCCCGGCGCCGCGGGAGCTGGTCAGCTACAAGCCGGTGCTCGCCGCCCATGTCGCGATGCTCAACGGCCGGCACTCCGCCGCCACCTCGCTGCGCGAGGTGCTGCGTGAGCTGTATCCGGCCGCCCTCCGGGCCTACCCGGACCCGGCCCACCCGCTGGCCCTGGCCGTGCTGGACGCGCTGCCGGAGCCCGGCCGACTGACCGGCCGCGGCAACGACAGCGGGCAGGTCGCCGAGGACGTGGCCGCCGAGCTGACCCGCGCCGGCGCCGGCACCGACGACCAGGTCGTCGCCGCCGTCACCGCGCTCGTCGTGGCGATCAGCGAGTCCCCGCGCCGCGGCGGCATCAACAAGTCCCTGTCGTCGGCAGCCGCCGACACTGTGCGGCACGCGATCGGTGCGGTGCGGTCCTGCGACTCCGCCTGCGAGGCCCTGGTGGGCACGCTCATCGCCCGGGTCAGCCCGCAGTCGCTTAGCGGCAGCCCGGGCCGGCGCCAGGCGGGCTCCCGCCGCGCCACCGAGTCGGCCGCCGCGGCCCAGCGCTCCGCGGAAACGGGCACCCGGATGACCCGCCCGGGCGAAACCGGCACTCGGTTGCCGCGCCCGGCCGACACCGGCACCCGGATGCCCCGTCCCGCCGACACCGGCACCCGGATGCGTCCGTCGGACACCGGCACCCGGCTCCGTCCCGCGGACACGGGCACCCGGCTGGGCCGCCGCAACCGTCCCGAGCCGGCCGCGGCGAGCCACGCCCCGGCGATGCCACGCCCGATGACCAGCCCGCCGGTCGCACCCGAGCCGATGATGCCGCCGCCGCTGGCGCCTCGCCCGGTCACACCGCCGCCGGTCGCGCCGGCCGCCGCGTCGGGCCTGCCCGGCCGCACGCCCGACTCGGGTCTGCCCAGCCGCAACCCGGGCCCTGGCCTACCCGGCCGCAACTCTGGCCCAGGTCTGCCCAGCCGCAACGGAGACCAGGGACTGCCTAGCCGCAACGGAGACCTGGGACTACCTAGCCGCAACGGGGATCAGGGCCTGCCCAGCCGCAACGGGGACCAGGGCCTGCCCAGCCGCAACGGGGATTCGGGTCCGGCCAGCCGGCCCGTCTCGGTGCCCCCACCCCCGCCGGGCATGACCCCCATCGTCCCGGGCTCACGCCCGTCGTCGGTGCCGCCGGTCGACAGCGGCCAGCCGTTCCGCCCGACCCTGACGAACGCCGCGATGAGCAGCGCCCGCGCCGAACGCCAGCGCACGGTGATCCCGCCTCGGGCGAACACCCGCAACCCGCAGCCGGCCACCAACGGCGCAACGGACTACTCGCTGCCGATGCCCGCCCAGCGCTCGACGCAGGAAACCCCGGAGCCGGGCTCCCGCGCGAACTGGCCGCTGATGAACAGCACCGACGACGCCGGGGCCCCGCCCCCGGCGGCCGCGGTGAGCAGCCCGCCCGCGGACGGCCGGGTCCGCCCACCCTGGCAGGACATGCCGAAGGAGCCACCGGCGCTGCGCCTGGTGGAATCGCAGCTCAGCGGCCTGGCCAACATCCCAGCCGATGTGACGGCGATCACCGAGCCACCACCCCTGCGCCTGGTCGACGACCGGGGCGGCCGCAACGGCCGCGCCGCGGCCCGCCGCACAACGCTGACAGCCCTGGACCGCAGCACGACACCCCCGGTCCCGGCCGAGGGCGACGGCGACCTGCTGATCTTCGCGGCAGCCCGGTCAGCCTGGTTCACGGGCCACGACGAGGAAGCCTCGACAAACCTGGACTGGACGAACCCGTCCGACACGGGCTGGCGAGCGGCCGAAAAGGCAGCGACCCCGTCGGTGGCAGCCGAGACCTCGGCAGGCCTGCCAAAGCGAGTCCCGCAGGCCAACCTGGTGCCGGGCTCACCGCTGCGCGAGGAGCGCCCGCTGCGCATCGTCCGCGACGCGGCCAGCATCGCGGCGCACACCACGGGCTACTTCCGCGGCTGGCGCCGAGGCCAAGAAATCGGCGGCTACGCGATCGGTGGCCGCCCGGGCCGCGAGGCAGCAGGCGGCTGGGACTTCAGCCGCGACGGTGGCGCGCAGCAGGAGGACTACCGCAACGCCGGCTACCGCAGCAGCTGACCGCAACAGGCAACAACGGCCACGCCCCAACAGGGGCGTGGCCGTTCGCATGTCCGGGCCCCGGGCGAAAAGCCGGATCCGGACCTCACCCACATAGCCCCGGGCCAAACCCGAGCCCGGACCCCACCCGCGCCGCCCCGGAGCCGAAGCCGAGCCCAGACCCCGCACCGCCCCGGGCCAAACCCGAGCCCACACCCCACCCGCAGCTCCCCGGGCCAAAGCCGAGCCCACACCCACACAGCCCTAGACCCCACACAGCCCCAGGCCAAAACCGAGCCCAGACCCCACCCCGCACGGCCCCGGGCCAAAACCGAGCCCACACCCCCACCCCGCACCGCCCGGGAGCCGAAGCCGAGCCGAGACCTCGCCAGCCCCGGAGCCGAAGCCGAGCACAGACCCCACCCGCTCGGTCAGGAGGACCAGCCGGCCGCGTTGGAGAACGACTCGCGGCTGATGGCCGACCCGGTTTCGGGCCAGCTATCAAAGCGCTTCTGATGCGCGTGGGCAGTGAGATAGCACATCGATTCGCACTCGGCGTCCAGCACCGCCAGCCGCGGATCGGTCAGCACCGCCTCGTAGTAGGTCCGGCCCATCGCCACGATGAAGCCCCGCGCGTAGAGGAACCCGTCGTCGGAGCCGTCCGTGACGTCGTGGACGTCCTCGCGGTCGGCGTCGTAGAGCTTGCGCTCCAGCACCCTGTCGAGGTCGGTCAGCTCCTCGCTCGAAAGCGCGTCGAAGCTCACCTTCAGCCGCTCCAGCACACCATCGACCGCCTCCTCGACCTCCGCTATGGCCGCCGTATCGCCCGGAGACCTGTTGGAGAGAGCTAGGCGGGCTGAGTTAGCCTCGGGGCCCGCTGGGGCCCAGGCGGCCTCCAGAAGGGCCCAGAACCGGCTCTCCTGCGCTGCCGTCGGGATTGCACCAGTGATCGTCACGCCGGAAGGCTAGCGGCTACCTCCGACACTTTCCGGCTCCGCGAGCACGATCAAGAATCGGCCTGGGCACCTCCACGGCACGGCCTGCCGGGTCCGGCCTGCCGCAGGGTCCGGCCCGCCGCAGGGTCCGGCCTCGATCTTGAGACGAGCCCGATAGCCGTGCGGGTCGCGGCAGCCCTCGGCACCCCGGATCCGGATCCGGGCATGCAAAAGTCCCGCTCTGACGGGCAGAGCGGGACTTTCAGCAGCCTGTCAGGCCGGCGCTACCGCACGCGAGCGACGCATCGTCAGGACGTACTCGACCAGCGAGATGAGTACGTTCTTCGTCGACTCACGGTTACGGGCGTCGCAGCTCACCACGGGCACGTCGCTGGAGATCGCGAGCGCGTCGCGAACGTCCTGGGCGTTGTGGTACTGCATACCGTCGAAGCAGTTTATGGCGACCAGGTACGGCAACCGTCGGTGCTCGAAGAAGTCGATGGCGGCGAAGCAGTCGGCGAGCCGACGCGTATCCACCATGACCACCGCACCGATAGCGCCCCGCACCAGTTCGTCCCACATGAACCAGAAACGCGTCTGGCCAGGTGTGCCGAACAGATACAGGATCAGATCCCGGTCGATGCTGATCCGGCCGAAGTCCATTGCCACCGTGGTCGTCGTCTTACCCGGCACCTGCCGGTTGTCGTGGACACCCACACCGGCGGAGGTCATGATCGCTTCGGTGGTCAGTGGGGTGATCTCAGAGACCGACCCCACCAGCGTCGTCTTACCGACGCCGAAACCACCGGCGATGACAATCTTCGCCGATGTCACACGCCCGGCGGCCGGCCGGCGCGACATGTCAGAGCCTGCGAAGTCCACTCAGCACCCTTTCCAGCAGTTCCGTACCCACCGCATCGGTCTCATCCTCAAGCGACGTCGGCTCGTACACCGCGACCAGGCCATCTGTGGCCATGTCCGCGACGATCACTCGAGCCACCCCGAGCGGTAGTTGCATGCGTGCGGCGATCTCAGCCAGCGACTGCACTCTGCCGCCGTCACACATCGCCGCGATGTACTGGTGTTCGCTCCCGCCCCTGCCCGCTCCGGTGGAACGGCCACGCACGGTTGTCTCGACGAGCGCTTCCAGCGCGATTTCCAGCTTGGGCCGGGTCCGGCCACGGGTCACGGCGTACGGTCTGACCAGTGCTCCGGTCGGCTCATCGCGTTCGGGCATCGTCACCGCTCACCCCATCCCTTGGCCCATAGAAGTGTCTCTTGTTGTCAAGCTTTTGGACAGATGCCGGACGGAGCCGGCAAACCATCCGTTCAGCCGAGAACTCCGGCCGCGGAACGCGGCGCGGGCGTGAGCGCCTCGCCGACCCGGTCGACCAGGAGCGCCATCTCGTAGCCCACCTGACCCACGTCACAGCTGCGGGCCGCGAGGACGGCGAACGACGAACCGTCGGAGATCGACATCAGGAAGAGGAACCCGTTGTCCATCTCGACGACCGTCTGGAGCACCGCACCACCCTCGAAGCACCGTGCGGCGCCCTGAGTGAGGCTGACCAGGCCGGAGGCGATGGCCGCCAGCTGGTCGGCGCGGTCACGCGGAAGGTCCCTGGAAGACGCGAGAAGCAGACCGTCGGCGGAGACCGCGATCGCGTGCGCCACCCCGGGAACGCGGTCGGCGAAGTTGGCGAGGAGCCAACCCAGATCCTGCGTACTTGTCATGCTTCATGCTCCTTGCCAGCCTGCGAGGACTGTTGCCCTCCCGGAGTCTCCTCCGGGTTGGTCGAATTTTCCTTCGTGCGACCCCGCTGCACCCCGCGGTGATAAGCGGAGAGTAGCCCGCGAACCGCCTCGGGTGTGCGGCGTTGTACGGAGGTCTCGGCCCGGTCGACGCCACCCGGAACGAGCTGCGCCATCGGCGTACGGCGCGGCAGACCGGCCGTCGTCGTCGTGTCGACCGGCATGTCGGCCGCCTTGCGGGCCGCCTGCCAGCCATCGTCCGCAGCGGTCTGCCACGGGCTGGAGGGGGCGCCGTTGAGCGAGCCGCCACCGTTCGCCGCGACCGCGCCGACCGGGGTCGGCTCACGGTCGCCGTTGCGGGACTCCGGAGAGGCCTGCTGCGGCACCCCAACCGAGCGCGCCGGTTCCCCGGTGGAGAAGCGCTGGGTGGTGACCACCGAGTCGGCGCTGTCGTCGCGTGCCGACGGTGCCGGTGCGGCGGCGGGTGCCGGCTTCGCGGGCTCGTTGGGCCGGGCCGTGGTGAACCAGGCCGACTCGAGCTCGCGGAAGATCGGCAGCTCCATCGTCTCGTCGGCGAACTGCGTCGGCGAGTCCCCGGCCGCCCGCTGACGAGCGGCGGCCTGGGCGGCGGCGATCTGCGCGGCGGCGGTCGCCTGAGCGGCGGCTGCCTGCGCGGTCGCTGCCTCGTGAGCGGCTGCGGCGGCCGCGGCCGACCGTGCGGCCTCGGACGGCGGTGTGGCGTTCTGCGGGTTGGTCGGCCGGGCCACCTGGGGCTGCGAGCCCGCGGTGCCGCGCTCCGGCCTGTACCGGGGCAGTTCGGCCGTCATGTCGAGGGCGGCCGCGAGCCTTTCCGGGACGTGCGGCCCGCTGTTGCCGGACTCACGGTCCGCGGTGACCGGCGGCCAGGCAGGCGGGGCCGAGGCGGCCGACTGCGGCGCGGGCGGCGCCGAGTTGGGCCGGTTCTGGCCGGGCTGCTGACCCTGGTACGGCGATCCCGAGGCGGGCTGGCCCGACACGGGCGGCGAGGAGACCGGCCGGCCACCGCCGTATGGCGGGGCGGACGGCACCGGCGGCGCGGAGACCGGGGGAACCGGGGGCGCGGACACCGGCGGCACGAACGTGCCGCGGCCCTGCGACTCCGGGTTGGCCGGGAGCTGGCGCGGGATGGTGTGGCCGTACGAGCTCGTGTCCTCGGGCCGGTAGGTCTCACCGTTGCGGCGCTGCGGCAGCCCGTCGGGACCGCTGAAGCCCTGCGGACCAGCCGGCGACTGCGGCAGCGGCGGGATCGGCTCGTTGCTGCGCGGGCCGTGGAAGCCGTTCGCACCGTTCGAGCCGTTGCTGAAACCGTTGGCGCCGGGGCCGCCGAAGCCGTTCCCGTTGCTCGGGCCGCCGAAGCCGTTGCCGGCGGGCTCGAAGCCGTTCGAGGGGGCGCCGGTCAGGTCCGACCAGGCCGGGACCGAACGATTGCCGTTGCCGTTGCCGTTACCACCGGCGCCGAGCATGCCACCGGCAGGCATCGGCGGATTCGGGTCGAACGGACGGCCGGTGGGATAGCCACCGCGACCGTTGGAGCCGCTCTCGAGCGCCAGCGGGGGCTCGGTGTACGACGAGCGCTGGGGGCTGGTCGTACGGGTTGGCGCCGGGCTGCAGCCGGGCCATGGCCGAGGCGCTGACCATGACGCTGGTCGGCAGGCCCACGTCGGCGACCGTGCCACGCTCGGTGTCCGCGGGGCGCAACTCGACCTTGACGCCGTGCCTGTTCGCCAGGCGGGCGACCACGACCAGGCCCATCATCCGGGAGACGGCAACGTCCACCATCGGCGGGTTGGCGAGTCGCTCGTTGAGGTCGCGCAGCTGCTCTCGGCTGATGCCGATGCCGCGGTCCTCGACCGAGAGCACCGCGCCGTCGCCGAGACGCCGGGCCTCGACCACGACGTGCGAGTTCGGCGGGGAGAACGCGGTCGCGTTGTCGAAGAGCTCGGCGACCAGGTGGACCATGTCGTTGACCGCGTGCGCGGACACCTCGATGTCCCGGTCGATCATGCCGAACTCGATGCGGGTGTAGTGCTCGACCTCGGACTGGGCGGCACGCAGCACGTCGATCAGAGCCGCGGGCTCCCGCTGCACGCGGGTGGAGTCGGCGCCGGCGAGGACCAGGAGGTTCTCGTCGTTACGACGCATCCGGGTGGCGAGGTGGTCGAGCTGGAAGAGCTCCGCCAGCCGGTCCGGGTCCTCCTCGCCGCGCTCGAGGCGGTCGAGGTGACCGATCAGCCGGTCGACCAGGATCTGCGAGCGGCGGGCCAGGTTGACGAACATCGTCGCGACCGAGGACCGCAGCGCGGCCTGCTCGGCCGCCGTGCGGACGGCCTCGAGGTGAACCGCGTTGAACGCCTCGGTCACCTGCCCGAACTCGTCCCGGCTGCGCACCGGCAGCGGCTCGGCGACCTGGTCGGCCACCTGGGCCGGGGTCAGTGAGCCGATCAGCGCCGGGTCACGCAGCCGCTCGACCGCCTGGGGCAGGCCGAACTGGGCGACGTTGAGGGCACCCTGGCGCAGCTCGCGCAGCGAGCGGGCCATCGAGCGGGCGACCAACCAGGCGAAGACGATGGCCAGCAGGAGCAGGCCGAGCAGGATGCTGGTCTCGACGAAGACCTGGGTCTGCACGTCGTCGCGGATGTCGGTCGCCTGGGCGACGATCTGCACGTCGAGTCTGTTCTCCACGCTGCGGAACAGGTCGTTGTAGCCGATGAGCGCCGTTTCCCACTTGTCCAGGTTGAACGGGATCAGCTTTGAGTTGTCGGGGCTCAGCGCCTGCAGGGGGCCGGTGAGGTTGGTGGCGTTCCGTTTGGCGGGGCCCGCGACGACCCGATCGTAGAGCTGCTCTTCCTCTTCGGTCGCGACCTGCCGCATCGAGTTTTCGGCGATCTGCGACCCGGTGGCGGTGAGCAGGAACTTGCTCCGCAGGCTCGGGGTGAAGTCTCCCTTGCCGATGATCTCGAGGCCGACGACACGCTGCTGGGAGATGAAGTCCTTGGCCCGGGCGACCGCGGCGACCACGCGCAGCCGGTCGCTCAGGGTGGTGTCCTGGGCCAGCTGCGCGGCCGCGTCGCGGACGTTCAGCAGGTCGGTGATCAGGGGATCGTAGGCGCCCCTGATGTCCTCGAGGGGGATCGCGACGCGCGCGGTCCGACTGCGGATCGACGGCAGTTCCAGCAGGTTCAGGTCGAGGCGCCGCAGCAGGACGCCGACCTGCTCCGGGACGTTGTCGAGGGCGGCCTTCTGCTGGGAATACGGCAGCTTCGCCGCGTCCACCTTCGGGTTCTCGTCGGTATAACCCTCGATTGCCGCCTTCCGGTCGGCCGTGTTGGGTTGGGTGGTCGCGATCATCACACCGAAGGCACGTTCGTTCTGCAGGTGATCGACCAGTCCACCG
>NZ_QHHV01000489.1:0-1331 GCF_003947245.1 Actinoplanes sp. ATCC 53533
GTCGTCGGCACCCAGGACTCGCATGTGCCGTGCGACGTTGTCCTCCTCCACCTGAAGGGCGTCGGCGAGCAGGCCCTCGAGGCGGAGGTCGACGCCGAGGTTGTTGGCGGTGTAGAGGGTGTGCTCGTGATCCTCGCCGAAGCGGGGGTCACGCCGCAGCCGTTCGAAGGTGTCGGTGTCCAGCCTCCGGGCCTTGCTGGTCTGGCCGAGCAACCGGTATGCGTTCGCCAGATGCCGCTGGGCGATCAGGGTCAGCTCGTGGTCCGGGCCCGGGCTGCCGGGCTCGTCGCTCTTCGTCCACCTGTCGACAACGATCTCGCCGAGGTGCCGGCTCGCCTCGTAGTCGCCGATGACGAAGTAGTAGCGGATCTGGTCGACCACCACCATGCGCGCGGCGTCATCGGTCGCCTCGACCAGCTGGGCGGCGTCGACGTGCGCGGCGACCTCGGCGTGCACGGGCCAGTTGCTCTGCTCGTCGGGGTAGCCGGGATTCGCGGCGGCGAGCAGTCGCTGCGCGTTGTCGCGGCTCTGCTCCAAGCGTGGCCCAATCAGTTCCTCCTTGAGCACCCGCTGGATCAGGCGGTGAACCTGGATCCGCTGGCCCTCGTCGACTCGCGCGAGACCGAAGCGCCGGACCTCTCGAATGGCCCGGTTCAGCTCGATCGGACGGTTGAGGGCGGCCCTGAGCTCTTCGCTCAGGCCACCGCCACGGCCGGCCCGCAGCAGCGTGACGGAGACCGGGTCGGGACCGAGGAAGGCGAACAGCTCGAGCAGTTCGGCAGCCGCTGGCAACTCCTCGCGCAGCCGGTGCACGGCGAGCTTCAGGAAGGCGTAGATGGTCTGTGGATAGTCGAGCGGCTTGCCTTCGGAGAGGAGCTCGGCGATGTTGGCGTCAAAGAGCTCGAGATATTCCGAGACGGGCATGCCCGTGGTGGCATGCCAGATCGCCGCCTGTTCCAGGGCCAGCGGCAGGTCGCCCAGCTTGTCCGCCAGCTTGTCGGCGTCGCCGTGGCCGATGCTGCGGCCGTGGCGGCGTAGCAGCTGGATGCTCTCGGACCGCTCGAAGACGTCGACCTCGATCGCGTTTCCCCGCGCGGACCAAACCGCGTTGTTGCGGGACGTGACGATGACGTGCCCGACACCGGTGGACGGGACGAGGTCCGTCAACACCTCCGGGCCTTCCGCGTTGTCGTACACGAGCAGCCACCGGAACGGACTCGCGGACAGGGCCTCCAGCACGAGCGCGGTCGTCTGCTTCATGTCCTGCCCGACCGGCATGCCCAGCCGCTGTGCCAGCTGCGCGAGAGATCCTCGCACCTGGGCCGCAGACT
>NZ_QHHV01000490.1:0-391 GCF_003947245.1 Actinoplanes sp. ATCC 53533
CAAAACTCGACGACGACCACCGACCACGGTACCCGGATACGAAACTCCATCCAACCCAAAAGTCATTCGCCACGCGTACCGACCGCATCCTGCGCGACCGCGATCTCCGCCCGCCCGTCACCATCGAAATCCCCCGCCACCGCGAACTTCGCCGCCACCGCCGCCGAACTCGCATCAAAACTCGACGACGACCACCGACCAGTACCCGGATCGAAATCCATCACCCAAAAGTCATTGCCACGCGTACCGACCGCATCCTGCGCAATCGCGATCTCCGCCCGCCCGTCACCATCGAAATCCCCCGCCACCGCGAACTTCGCCGCCACCGCGCCGAACTCGCATCAAAACTCGACGACGACCACCGACCAGTACCCGGATCGAAATCCATCAC
>NZ_QHHV01000491.1:0-3404 GCF_003947245.1 Actinoplanes sp. ATCC 53533
TTAGCGAGGCAGGCTTCATTGCTCTCGTGTCGCTGTCCGACTACTTCAAGTTTGTGACCGACGAGAATCAGAATCGGCGTCGACACCTATTTCTGTCGAACGTTCGAGACTATGAGGGATCCGTCGAAGTAAATAGAGCGATTGAAGCCACACTTAGGGGTGAAGCTCCGGAAGATTTCTGGGTGCTTAATAACGGTGTCACTATACTGGCGGTGGCGGCGAGACCTGGCTTCAAGTCTCTGGTTCTTGAGGATCCGGTCATTGTAAATGGCCTGCAGACGACAATGGAAATTATCCAACATTTCCGACGCAGTCCTGGCGTAGATGACAGAATGCTCTTGCTGCGAATAGTAATTCCGCAGAACGACAAGAGTCGTGATCGTGTTATTGTGGCCACAAATAGTCAAACAGCTATAGGCTCTGGGACGTTGCGCGCCACGGACGAGGTGCACGGTGACATTGAAGAGTTCTTCGAGCAGAACGGGCTATTCTACGAGCGTCGCCGCAATTCTCATCGCCATGAAGGCCGCCCGGTCCAGTCTATTATCACAATGCCACATCTTGGCAGGTGCCTAGCCTCGGTGCTGCTGCAGTCGCCTTGGGAGGCCGTCAAAATAAATGCGACGGCGCGTATCCTGAAAAGGGAGCAGCTGTATCAGCAGATGTTCGACGCAGAGAATCCTCTCAGGCTCTATCTAAACTCCGTCCTGATTGTCAAAGAAGTTGACGCGTATCTCCAAGGCGATCTTGACCTAGATGTCGGGCTTACTTATCCCGGCAGGGATATGGGCCGAAATAGGCCCGGAGGGATGTATTGGTGGATGCTATGGCATCTTGCATGCTATGTCACACAGATTCTTGTTGCCCCAAGGATGATCTCGGCTCGCTCAATCGCTGATATTGATGTCCGCCGCGTTGACGCTCAGTTGCTTGACTCTGCCTCACGCAAGGTTGCCGCCATGTTTAAGGAGGAGACTGAACGGTTGGAGAGAAACCCGTACCAAGTGGCCAGGGGGTCAGCCGCAAAAGAATCTTTCGTTGAACTCCTCAGCGTTGCCAGAGAGGCAGCCCGCCGTGCGACGGAGCCGCCCAGTGCCCAAAAATAGCGTCTTTTTCATCATCACTGATGATCCACGTGACCAAGGCGGTAGGTGAAGAGACGCGGATTTCGGTGGCATCCACACCCGGGCGATCCGCAGGTCATGGATGGTGCCGGTCCTAGCCGGATGGTCGATGGTCAAGAGACTTAGGGTTCGAACCTATCGCGCCCACCCATCCCACCAGCACGAACAGCGGGCACCACGATCACCGGTCTCTGCCGTCTCAGGCCCTCCACCTACAGGCGCGATGCCGGCGACCATCTCGACGGTGGACATGCGCGGCACCGGGTCGTCATCGACATCTGCGACCAGCCCATGACCTTCCATGACGGCCCGCGTCGGAACGCCCAGGACGTCTAGCCGCTCTCAGCACTGCCTCGCCCGCTATGGCCGTGCCACAGCACTAAGAATGGTTGTGTGACTATCTCCGGACCGGCTACTCAAGCATGTTGCTCGTTGCCGGTTTCCTCATCAAGCGATGGACGCAGTTCGACTAGGCGATAACTCTTTCGCTCTAGGCCGCTAACAAGAGATCGCACAATCGTGACCTCGAAGGTAGCAGAGACGCGATGAGTATAGAATTCGGCAAGGCGGGGAACCAGCTCCTCGATAACCGAGGCAGAGACTACGCCGCCTGAAGTCTCCAACTCAATGCGATTTCTAATATCGCTAACGGTGCCGAGTCGGCCATCTATTACCTCCAGAGCCTCGCTGGCAAGGTTCCTTAAAAGGGCATCGCCCAGGCGGGCAGCAACCGGCTTGCTAAAAATGGCTTGACGAATCTCGGCATTCGGGTAGTGCCATTTCATAGAAACGCTCATACCGGTATCGGCAACTACGCGCGAGACATCGCTGAGGTGCTTGAAGGTACGTGCACCTAAAGGTAAAACTGCATCGACAATCGGCTCATCGTTCGGGTCGTCTCGACCAGCTAGATCGATTAGCCCGAGAATGGACCGCAAGGATTGATCAAGCAGATCGCCCGCACCCTCAAGGCCAGGGATCTCCGCCTGGTCGTCGACCCTAAGAGGAGCCTTAAGAATAGCTCCGAATGAACCCGGGAAGGTTGAGGACAGCCGAAGGGAGGTAGCGTCCCTAAGGGGCCCTGGGATAGCCGCCCTTGTCGTGATTTTGCCAAATAGAGCTTGCCCGACCGAGGAAACACACTCCTGCAATGACAACAGGAACCGGGACAAGGCATCGATTCGGATCGAGTTGTCAGCGACGGGGCTTCCATCCAGATGCAGCTCCAGGGTTGCCTGTTCGGCGTCCGCGATGTCTTGCATAAGATCCTCGCGGATCTGCGCCAAACCATCCGAAGCTAGCGCGAATCCGAATGAGCCATAAAGGCCAGCAGAATCCATGATGGCGTCATTTATTTCGGCCACTATTTCACGAGCGCGGTCACTCGCCATCCCGCACCTCCAGAATCCCCTTCACGATTGTATCACTTTCGCGAACACCTGTGAATAAGCGCAGAAAGCTGCCGCGCAACTTTACGCTGGCACTATGACCGGGATGGGTGTCGGGCGTAATCGGCACCATAAAGGAGTCAATACCCCACGCTGCTCTAGTTGAATGCCCGTTAACCAATGACTTGAACAACGGACGATCGGGCAGCGGAATGTTGTCGAGGTCTTCGATATTGATGAATGTCACCAAGTCGATGTCGCCGGGATCGACCTTTGATGTCGTGTAGCTCCCGTCGACCCATTGATGCTGAATCGGCGCGAATCGCGAAATCGCGTTCCGGTGGTCAATCCATTGCTGAAAGAGTGTGGCGCGGGTTTTTGAGCCCGGGAAATCATCGACAAAGGGCTCGTGGACTTCGTCAATAGAGACCACATGCCTCCCGGGCGGCAGTAGACCGTGTGGACCTAGCATCCGCGCTCCTCCCCAGAGGGTTCATTCGCCGAGCGCTCGGCGGGCGGACGGAACTTCCGACGCGCACCGCGCACATGTCTGCCACCAGCATCTCGTGAAACCTTGATCAACTGGGCAACGTCTGGCGGCGTGTTGCGATGCTCGGCCCCTTGGTCCAGGCGGCGAGTAGCTGGTGCTGGCCCAAGATGGCCCACCGTCCGGAATCTACGTCTGGGCGGCGCGTTCGGTCTCAATTATGGTCTCATTCGTTGCCGACCGATGCCGTTCGATCTTGTCCGCCGATAGAGGACTTCCGCAGGTCAGGGACGGTATCGGTTGGCGTCGGACGATGGTCAACAGACTTGGAAAGCGTGTGGCCGCTCAGCCGGCCGACCTCTGTGCGACGACAAGGTCCTGCAACGCCTCGATCGTCAGCCACGG
>NZ_QHHV01000492.1:0-5122 GCF_003947245.1 Actinoplanes sp. ATCC 53533
TATTCGGACTATCTGCTCCGGATCGCCGACGGGCAGCGGGCCAAAGTGCTCGAACTCAGCATGCGGGCGGACGCCGCGTTCACCTCGGGTTCCGAGTTGCACGGCGAGCATTTCCGGGCCGAGGCGCGACGTACCAGCGAGGACGCCGACGACCTGGAGATCAAGGCCCGACAGGTACGAACCGGGGAGTTCGCGCCGGAGCGGGTCGAGGTCGAGTTGGCGGACTGGATCCGCATCAACGACGACGTCGGCACGCTGGCGATCGGCGGCGTCGACACCGGAGACCGGTCGGCACTGACCGGCGACGACGTTCCGCCGTCCGTCGACCACAGCCGACCGTACGGGAAACGTGGCGGGTTGCGCGCGCCTCTCGCCGTACATCAGGTTGATCTGGAAAATGCCATGCCGCGAGATGCGGACGGCCGGGTGGTGCGCCTGGCCGATCCCCGAGTGGGAGATTGGTTCGGGCTGGCGAACGATGGCGGCCCGGCCGCCGACCCGACCCGCGGCATCAACTGCGTAGACGGCCTATTGTCCCTGTACGAGACCTATGTGCACGGTCGGCCGCGCGTTTCGGCGCCGCGCACCTTCGACTCGTACGCGCAAGGCGACCCGACGAGGCCACTGGGCGCGGAGGACCATGGCCTGGCTCGGATCGAAGACACGGTGCGCGGCGAATTCCAGGGGCTATGCCCGTACGTGGGTGGGCTGAGCCCGCTGCACGCGAAACAGGCCGTGGACACGGCAATGACGAACCTGCACAACCACCTGTACAACGCGGGGCACGGCGCATTCGCCTTCATCGTGACGGACTCGGAAGAGGGCACCGCGCACGCGTGGGCAGCGGTAAACCAGAACGGCACGATCCTGTTCCTGGACCCGCAAACGGGCCGGCTGTCGGAAGAAGCACCGCTCTACACCCACACCGGCGAAAAGAACGACGGCAACGTCATCTCGATGGACGCGGTGGTGGTGAACGGCCAGGGCGAGCTGACCCCCTTGCCGTATCACAAGGCCGGCCTATGGAGCCGCTCGTATCTGGAACCGACGGGAGCCGCAGACAACGGCGAGGCGGACCCGGGCAGCAATGAGGAAACAGAGGTTCCCCCTACCAGCGGGCACGATGGTGTCACCGACACCTCGGGTGACCTCCGCGATGGTGAAACGGATGGGCCGGGATCGCGTCCTTCGGCGACTGGCGAGTCGAGGAGCAACTCGACCCCATCCCAGCCAGAGCATCCCTCCGACACGAATGACAACGCGGATGTTCGGCTCTCCGGCGACCATGCGAGCCGACCGGCCGGGAGCGACGACGAGGCTGGTGACCTGCCAAGCTTTAGCGGACGGCCTGGTTCGAATGGTGGTCAGGAGCACGCCCCTCACGACCTCGGCCTACGCCCGGAGTTCAGCGGCGCCGATCCTGGAGAAGGTCAAGTACCAGGATCGCAGGGAACAGATCGATCGACCGACCGCGGAGTGGGTCACGGTGGAGATTCTCCAGACGGAGCTTCCGAACAGAGGAGTGCGAATCCTCCCCAGATTCCGGCGTCCGAGATGGTCGCTGAAGACTTCGATCCGCAGGAAGCCGAAAGGCGTCAACTAGAAGCCCTTGATGGCAAAGACAGAGCAATCATCGAGGCTTCCGTTGACAAAGCCATGGAGGACGCCTCTCGGCTGCGGGTGACTCTCGATGATGTGGTCCGATCCCTCAACGCCGCAGGCGAAGGAACAGCTCAACTCGTGGGCGTCGAGCACTCTTACAAGACGAAAACTTCGCTCGCCCGTGCTTTCGCCGCCGAGTTCGAGGCGGAAGGCACATCACCCATCAAGTTCCTGAAGGATACCAAGGATCGGGTACGATTCTCAGTACAATTGCGCGAGCAGGACTATCACGTGCATGTCGCGGCAGCCGTGGCCGACTTGCAGAGCCGTGGCCACGAGATCAAGAAGATAGTAAACTTTTGGGGCGGCGAGCGACACAATGGACTGAACGTTACCATTGCAGACCCCGAAGGCATCATCTTCGAGCTGCAGTTCCCCACCGAGCTATCTCGATCAATCAGCGATCTCACTCATGAGCTGTACGAGGTACTGCGACATAATTTCGCCCCCTACCCCGCCCGCATGGACGCATTCCTACGTATTTTCGCCATCAATATCCGAGAAGGAATAGCGGAAAGACAGCCCGACGGCGTCGATGAGCTGAAGCAGTTGGGTCTCGCCGAATGGAAGGATGCGGACTCAACATTCCGCAAATGGATCCAGTCGACAACTGTTCAGTGGAACAAATACCTTGCCGATATTCACGCAGAGGGTTCGACGTTCGATAGAATTCTTGCGCGAAACGGCCTCACTCAGGCTGACGTCCTCGAGAGCAATGGATCGGATGGCGATGACCGACACGGACTTCGGCTATCAGGCAATCCTGAAGTCCGACATGTCGGGCGCAGTGACCAGCCTGATCGCCTACGAGGTGCAGAACTACCACTCGCTCCGAGCGGTGATGTGGAGCGTGCCGAGGAAAGCGTGGATCTACGCGCCAGCGGTGGCGGCGACATTCCTGTTCGATCCGAGCTATCAGGAAAGGATCCGGCCACTCGACCGCGCGGTGGCGGAACGGGTCGCTCAGGAGACCCTGCAGTCGGAGTTGCCGACGGAACAGACTCTTCTGGAGATGCTCGAGGAGGGTCAGAGGATGGGTTGGGACTTCGGCCCGCCACGCGAGTAGCAGGCGAGCCTCCCGCCCCCGGATCGCCGGCGGGATCTGCACCGCAAGCATCAGACCCGGCACGCCGCAAGGACGACACCGGCCCTGCGCCGGAGTTGGGCCCGGAACATGACCGATCCGATGTTCGCCTAACAGGCATTCCTGGTGTCGACGGACTCGCCCTGGGTGATGACGGAAGCGATGGCCGCGGACGTGATGAAGGGGACATTCGGATACCACGTGCTGCTGACGGAGGACGATCCGCAGCCAGTGAGCCTGATCGCCACGTGGATCGAGACGGGCCAGACCTGGATCTACGCGCCCGCAGTAGCAGCGCAGAGGCTTTACGACGATCAATACCAAGAGACAGTTCGGCCAGTGGATCGGGAGACCGCGGAGAAGATGGCAAGGACGGCGCTCAACACCGACCTGCCGGACGAGACGATGTCGGTCGACCGGACGACGGCCGAGGTACTGGCGAACGAGCACCTGCCCTCCCGCCTGCCGAGCGTCGAGACCCTGCAGGAGATGATCAACGAGGGAGCGCGGATGGGCTGGGACTACGGCCCGCCGGTCCGGGGCCAATAGCGGCGAGCGGTGACGTCGATCCGCGTGAGCTCGCAGCCGCTCAGCAGGCTGTGACCCACCACATCACACCCTATTCACCGGAGCTCGCCGATGTAGTGGTGCGCTTGCTGACGGACCATGCCGCAACAGACCATCGCCTCAACGCGACGGAAGCGTTGCTTGATCCCGGCCGGCGGCAGCGGACGCTTGAGCTTCTTGTCGAGCTTGCTCGCACGGCTGTCATCTCGCAGTACGGCTCGCTATCGGACTTCCTCGTCGACAACCCGGGTGGAGGGAGCCTCTTTGATCCGGTATCCGACGACATCAACACCACGCCGGACGGCGCCTCGCGGATGAAGGTGTTTGAGGCGGCCGCTCGCCTGCGCGATCCGGCTCGCGCCGTGGGACCGAATCCCACCCCGGCGGAACTGACATTGCTGGATGACTACGGAATCCGCCTTCGGCGTCGCGTGTTGCCGGCGGCCAAGCGGGAGATAGCGGCCTTGGCCGAGCTTCTGGGTGGCCAGGCTCTGGTGTCGGCACGCGCCAAGAAGGTCGATCACCTCTTCAACAAGGTCAAGCGCATGACCAGCGATCGACCGAATCGGCCCGCGCGACCCGACTACCGCATCGGGGATGTCATCGATGCGGTCGGCGTCCGTCTCACTGTGCCCGACATGGCCACGCTCGAGATGGCCCTGGGTATGGTGAAGGAACGGTTCGGTGACCGGATTCTGGAGATCGAGAACATGTACGCCCAGCCGAAGGCGCAGGCGCCGTCGTATCGGGTCATTCCCATCATCATCTCGATCGAGACCGACGGTTTGCCCTGCACCTACGAGCTTCAACTCACCACCCAGCGTGCGTCGATCGCTGCCGACATAGAGCACAACACGATCTACAAGCCTTACATCAGCATTGACGAAGTTGAGGAGGCCGCGGTGAAGGATGCGATGAGGGAAGCTGCTGCACTGGATCAGCTCGAAAGCATCGAACAGGACGACGATGGGCGATAGCAATCCGGATGCCAGTGTCTGGGTATACGAGTACGGCGAGGCGTACGACGATCTTCGGCCGGCATTCTTCATCGATGAACGGATCTACAGCGACCCCGACCTGGCGGAGACGGTCGTCGAGTCCGCCGAGGCCGCCCTGACCCGGGCCGGCATCATCTATGAGGTCGAAGTCACCTCCGGAAAATACGCGACTCGCCCGATCGGCGTGCCTACCTGGGAAGAGTTCAAGCAGCGGCACTTCGTCGAGGGCGTGCCGCTTCCCGTCCGCCCCCAGCCACGAGAGCTAATCCCTCCGCCCTCCTGGCAGCAGATGGTCCGTGCCGTTGATGACGCGTACGCCAGCTTCCGCGCCGAGCTGATCGAACTCCTGACCACTGCCTTCCCGGACCGCGAGGTCTCCGTCTCCTGGGATCATGGGCCGCTGCGCCGGTCGCCGGGCTCCGTGGACTGGAGCGAGGAGAGCTTCGGGTTCGAGATCACCATCGACGCGAGCATCGGTGACCTGCCCGCCGAGGTGGCCTTGAACCGCGTCAGCGCGGTGCTGAGGCAGCAAGGATGGCAGCTGGTCGATCCGGTCGAAGTGCGCACCGGTGTGGCGGTCCGTGGCTCACGAGACCTCTACACCGTCTACGCCGACGCACGTCCGTTGAGGTTGAGCCTGGTGGGCAAGTCACCGTTGTGGCGGTCGCCCGCCGAGCCCGGCTCCGATTTTGTGATCGAGCCCCGCTGAAGCATGTCTGTCCGTGAGCAACTGTTCGTCCAGACCAGCAGATCTCCGGCGGAGGTTGCCGGGCTAGCCGCCAAGCTAATCGGCGGGCGCGCCGAGATGCGG
>NZ_QHHV01000493.1:0-4239 GCF_003947245.1 Actinoplanes sp. ATCC 53533
CGATCTGAGCACCTCGACCCGGACCGTCCAACCACGAAAGCACATGCTGATAGAAGCGTTCGACGAGATGAACGTCTGCGAACTCCTCGTCGTCCGCCGCAGCCTTGCCGCCAAGGTTCTTCTGCGGAGTGTCGATGAGCAGGAAGCCTGGGTGGTGGGCACCTGTCTCGTAACCGACCTCGAAGATCGCCAAGATCCAGGCAAGGCTCTGAAGTACCTGACCACCGCTGGATGCGGAGGTGAAGGGTCGCAACCGCGCTGAGGGCACAAGCTTGGTATCAATGGCCCCGGTGTTGTTGTGCTTGGGGTAGCCGACGTCATTGAGGATCTGCCGGAACCGAGCGCTCAATGCTGCGATTACGGCGTCTCGATCCGGTCGGTCAGATTGGCCTCGGCTCTCTCGTCGCAGTTCGGCGAGCTCGCCGGCCATCTGTTCGGTCCGCCGCCGACGCACGTGCAGACTACGCCACTGTTTCAACGCAGCCGTGGCGCGGTCGCGGCGCACAAGCACGGCTTGCCTCTGAGTGGCCAGGTCTTCGCGTGCGGCGACGTACGGGGTGATAGTGCCAGACGCGGCGCGGTCGACTTGTGCGGCCAGTTCGGCCTCTGTGGCGGTTGCTTGGCTACAAGTCTGGCGGAGAGCGGGAAGGCTATCGGCCAGCTCCCGCCAGTAGTCGTTGAGTTCCCTGAAACGGCTGCGGGTACTGGCAAGCTCGGCACTGATCGCTTCATGGGCGCTGCCGTCGCCAGGCAACGATTCGTCGGAGTCGTGGTTGTGCAACTGTCGCCCGTCGCCGTCCTGCTCGTCGACGCGTTGAGCGAGACCAGCCACGGCGGTTTCGCGCATCGCCGCCGATGTGCCAAGGCTTGTCGTGGTGACGGCGACGGGCAGGGCCTGTTCGCACAGGCTGCAGGTCGAGTCACGCACTGTGGGCGGAGTTGGCAGCGTGTTGAGGCAGGCGGGGCACACCATTACGGAGAGATGATCGAAAATCGAGCCCGCCTGCTTAAGTAGGGTCAACTTGCGGATGTCATCGCTGTATTGAGCGCGCAGGCTGGCGTAGCGACTGACCAACGCCTCTCGGTCGCGTAGCCGCTGACGGGCCTGCACCGTGGCGCGGGCGGCGCGTTGGTGACGGTTACGCAGGCCCGCCGTAACTTCAGCAGAGGTCGCTTCCTGTCGGTCTAGGCGGTGAACCGTATCGCGAATGGCGGCGAGTTGCCCTTCGGCCTCTTCGACGACTTCTTCCAGCTGTTCGCGCGGAGTGGCGTCTTGCTCGCGGATGAACTGTTCGAGCGAAACCAGCTCATTGCGCGCATTGGCGAGGTCATCGTTGAGGTTCTTGATCCGGCTTGCAAGATCCGCGCCGTCGCTAGCATGCACCCCGAAGACCGCGTCGACGACTTGCAGCAGTTTCCGGTTCTTGTCGCGGTTGCCTTCGAAGAGCAATTGGGCGCTTCCGACGCGCTCGTTGAGCAGCATGCAAACCCACATGAGGTCGCGGAAGCTCAGCACATGAGTCGCCGACTCCTGCTGGGTAGGCGCCAAGCGCAACTGGACGTCTTGCAGGTCGACCGTGGACAGCAGCAGCCGCGACAAACTTGCCGGATCCGACGGAGGGTCGATGGGATGCGGCTGCGGCACGGTGTCGCCCGCGCGGTCGAGAGGCTGGTCGAACACCAGCGCGATCTTCGCTTCAATGCCCCGCTCGACGGTCATTGGGCCGTCCGGCGTGATGGCTTCCAGGACCGCTGCGCGAACTTGCCGCACGATCTCCTCATGGTCGGGGTATGAAGAGGCGCCGAGGGCATATGCGATCAGCTGCAGCACGCTGGTCTTGCCGGTGTTGGTTGGCCCAGCGATCACACTTAACGGCCGGAAGCTGCCGTTGTTGGTGCGCAGGTCAACCTCGTATGGGCGAGTGACGCCGGCTAGACGCAGCCGCAGCAGCCGAATGCCCCGATTCAACTCCTGCGCTGTAGTTGACGGGTTATTCATCGCTGGACTCCTCGTGCGTGCCAGTGTGACGGTTCGAGGCGATGCCGGAGGACTCGTCTGCTTCCTCGGCTACGGTGGCCCCGTAAAGGTCGAGGATGAGCCCCGGCTCGCGCAGCCATTGGCGGGCTTGTCGGGCCAGCGCGGTGTCATTGCGGAACCGCGCCAGCCGACGTACGACCAACCGAGCGGCGGTCATGTATTGCTCTGCGTAGAGAGCCGTCATCTGCTCAGCCGTCGACAGTCCACGCGGCGTCAGGCACCAACCGCCAGTCTTCAAGGTGGCTAGGTCGTAAGCAACCAGCAGAGCCATGTCGTGCTGCAGGCGGCGGCGACGGTTCGCGAAGCGCTGACCACTTGAGGTATACGAAAGCTGCCGCTCATCGAATCCGGCCATGTGCAACTGAGCTCGCACCTGTGTCTCGCCCTCACCAACCACCAGGAAGGGGTTAGCTGAGAAGAATTCGTAGTAGCCAAGGCGTTCCAAGCCCAAGCCGGTGTCCTCCGGCGAGGCCGCGACCCGCATCAGCAGCAGCAACTGGGTCAGTCGGAACAGCACGTGATCTTCAGGTGCGACCGGGAGCCGGCTGCCGGGTAGGTGCGTCGGCATTCTGTTGACGGTCATGACTGAACCGCCAACGTGGTGGAGGTCGACGGGTCGTCAACGTGACACTGCTCGGTGTGCTCGGCCGCAACGCGCCGCCAGTTGGCCACCCAGCCAGCTCGGCCTGTCTCGACTACGCGGTGCATCATGCCCGTGTGGTGAACGGCGCGTGTCGGCAGCGGACCGGGTGAGGGCAGGCGCCGCACGTCCTGCATTACGGCGGCCAATAGCGTTCGCGCTGCCGCCTTCGCGTCGACGCCTGCCTGGTTGGACGGTACGCCAGCGTATTGCTCCCACAGCTCCCAGACGGTGTAGTCCAGCTCAAGCAGCGCCTGACGCTCCTCCGGTACTCCGCGGTTAACCACGTCGCGGGCGAGCACCTCGGCGTTGAAGAATGCCACCTTCTGCGCATCAACCTCCAACAGGCCGGCTGCGGCTAGCTGCTTGACAAACAACGCCCCTTCGTAGTTCTCTTGCGCTGGTAGCGCGACGATGTCGGCGATCTGTGGCTGCGCGATCCATACCCGGGCAGGACCATAGAACTCCTCGCAAACGTGCGCAGCGTCTGGCGACATCAGTTTTCCGCGCAACCGGGGCGCATCCCAGAGGTCGAACACCACACCAGGAAACTCTCTCGCCCACGCTTTACAGCGCCTATCCCACCACTGCCGCTCCGGCGGGTCGAGATCACACGGGACGCACAGGATCCACGACTCGACTACGTACCCGTTGGCGCTAGCGTTCGTCATGGCCGACACCAGCGACTCGCGCACCTGGTCCTTCTGAGACTTGTCGATACCGTCGGCGAAGTATTTCGACTGCCAGATGTTGACCTTGTCGACCAAACTCCCCACGAACGTGTCGATCCCCCAGTCACCCGGGTTGGGTCGTACCTCAGTCGCGGTGGGGTACTCCACCTGGATCAGCGCGGTCAGCATCCGGTGGAAGTCCACACGAGCCGCATCGTCGCTCCCCAGACGAAACCGGTGCTCTCCGAAATTAACCCGGGAGGCGAGAGTCACCGAATGCACCCCTTCCTCGCATTTCGTCTATCAGGTCGACTCGGAGGGCACGGAGTGTAGTATCCCCAAGTCCATTCTGTTACGAATGGTGACATGCTCTCACGCGCTGACCCAGAGGTCATCACCCGCTAGGCCTGTGTAGTCCGAAGGTCCATCGCGACGGCAAGACTCCGAAGCATCGGCAGTGCTGGGACTCACCCCGGCGCTTCCGTTGTTGCCATGCTGGATCCAGCACACGGACCACATGCCACATTGCCAACAGACACCCTCCTGACGCTTGAACTCGATCAAACATCCGGGAAGTCGATAGCCGCCAGGTATGTTTCGACGGGCCGGCGCGGGCGCTGGCCGACGTCGGTGTGTTCCTCGATCCCGCGTGGTACTGGCCGCAGGAGGCGATCGCGTCGCCGGACAAGTTGGTGGTGTGGGAGAGCAGGAGTTCGGTCCGCTGCCGGAGCCGGTCGACGAGATCATCGTGCGGTGCCGCATGTACGTGATGGCCGCGGTACCGGAGTTGGTCGTCGTCGACGCGTACGCCCGGACCGCTCGGGCCGCCCACGCGCGGGTCCAGCGTCTGGCGATCGGGTCGAAACTCCTCGACCAACACCGTCGCCGCA
>NZ_QHHV01000494.1:0-3199 GCF_003947245.1 Actinoplanes sp. ATCC 53533
CGGCGGCGCCATGCCGGAAGGTCGTGCAGGCGGATTAGGGAGTGCGGAGATGGCGGCTGCTCCAGGCACTGTGGTGGACGAGGTACCTACGCCCCGCTGGATCGCGGCTTCCCTGCGGGAGAACGAGGGCCGCGACCCGCTCGGCCTTCAGACGACCACCCAGGATCGATTGATGCCGCTGCTCCTGCCGGGCATCCTTGAACTGTCCCGACGTGCACGGTACTTCGCATTCCACGCCTTTCTCCTCGACGAATACAAAGGCAGGCGACTGCCGGCCGACGGCAAGTCGCTAGCCACATTCATCCGCCGGCGTGAGTGGGAACTCGGCATCGCGGTGCAGCGCTGCCCGAACGAGTGCGGATCGAGCCCGGTCGGCGCTCGGCGTCTGAGCGACGTCGCCGCAGGGCCGGGACCGTTCCCACGAGGGGAATCTGTGGAGAGCAGCTTCGGCGGATACGGGCTGTACTACCGCTCGCCGCTGATTGAGCTTGGCATCGTCGCGAGAGCTGGAACGATGCTCGGCGACCAACCGATTCCCATCGATGTCCTTCGCGCAACCGATCGGGCTGGACGTCTGGCGGCGACATTCCGGAGCGCTGTGCAGGGTACGGAGTACTACCACCGATTCATATGGACCAGCGATCCGGTACCCGCAGCCGCAATCGACGAATACGCCGGGGTCGCTTGCCTGTGCCGGCTGCGTGAGCGACCGGACGAACGTGACGCCGTGCACGACGCCATCTTCGGTAGCGACCCACCCGCAGCCCGCGAAGACGATGAGGCCGCACCCGGCGTTAGCGCCACGCTGGACGGCGGTGCGGTCCAGCGCCGACGGAGCGTTGGGCACTATCTCAGTCTCGTCGCCGCCGATCCAAATGTGCCTTGGTCCGGCCACGCGTACCGGGACGCGTTGTGGTCGTATCCGCAACCGCGCAGCGACGGGCACGCTCTCGTCGCCGGGCAGTGGGCGGCGCTCATCGCCAAGGACATCTGGCAGGAGGTCATCTGCTCGGTCTGGTCGCAGTTCTGCCGTGCCGGCTTGGCCCGCAGCCGCGACCTGGGTCGCGGGCTTACCCACGCCGAGGTACGTGACGTGGCCTCAAACATGGTTGGCGGACCACCCGCCTGGGGCTCCAGCTACCCAACGACTGCAATCACCGCCTCGCTGGAGACCGCAGCGTTGACCGTGCCTGACCGCGACGGCGAGGATATAGACGTCGCCACGGCGTCGCTGGATACTCTTCGATGGTTGACCGCCGGGCTCGACACCGCCACCTCCGCAATCGTGGTGCTGCTCGAACTCGCCCGCCGCACCAAAGACCGCGCCGATCCCGGCTGGGTGAAGGCGTCCCGGGTGAGATCGGCATGGCAGCCCTCGGTAGCCGAAGTCCTCGCCGCCGTCAGTGAGCATCTCGACGGCCAGCCGTCCATCGGTGAGACGCTGTGGTGGCTGGTATCGCGATTCGTGGTCCCAGTGCATGAGCGCATCGCCTATTCCAAGCTGCCGGACTTCACCTTCCGGTTCCGCTGGGAGGAAGGGCTCCTGCGGTTTTACGACCACGGCATCGAGCGGTTCCCACTCGCCGCGATCCGCGCGAATCCGTTGAGCTGGATCACCTGGGACCTGGGTCTGTGGGAAGGCGACGAGCCTAACGAATCACGGCTGACCGATCGCGGCACCGCGTTCGTCCACGAGGTTCTCGGATGACCGAGCCGGCCGCCTCTCCGGCGGAACGAAGCCGCCCGGTCCATGAACTGTTCATCGGTGCCGCGTCGGCGATGTGGGCCACGACGTACAGCGTGGACCTGTCGTTGTTCAACGAGTTCCTGCTACCTCGCTTGGGTGACCCCCCGCTCAACGTCGTCGTCCTCGCGGACCACCGCAGGCTCACCGCAAGCCTCGACCGCCTCCCCGCTGATGCCGTCGACACTCTCACGGCCGTGAACCGACGTTGGCTGCTGCGCGGTGTACGTCCGGGCGGTCAGGCGTTCCACCCCAAGACGTACCTCACCGTGGCCGGAACCAGGGCGACCCTGCTGGTCGGGTCCGGAAACCTTTCAATGACCGGGCTCGACCGGGGCAAGGAGGTGTTCACCACCTTCCGATCCGGCACCCCCGCCGGCGACGCAGCCATCGGCACCTGGCGAACCTGGATTCACCGCGTCGTCGGTCTCGTCGATGACACAACTCTCGCCCAACGGCTCCTCGACCTGAACACCCGGCTGCCGCCCCAGCCAGCCGGTACACCGCAAACAGACTCACCATTGCTCCACAATCTGGACACCCCGATCGCCGCACAGTTCAAGACGGCCCTTACCGCCCAGGCGCCCTCGGACATTGACGAGCTGCTACTCAGCGCCCCGTACTACGACGACGATGCGGAGGCGGTCGGGCAGCTACTCACCGACCTGCGCCCTCGGCGCGTTCGTGTATTCCTCACGAAAGCCACCAGCGTCAACGGCAACCGGCTCAAGGAACGACTGATCGCCAGCGGCGCCACAACCGACGTGCTCATGTACCAGCCGGACGAGTTCGTGCACGCCAAGCTCATTGGCGCCGTGGCCGGTGACCAAGGATGGCTGCTGTCTGGATCAGCGAACCTATCCCGAGCCGCGTTGACCCGCACCGTGGGCCACAGCGGCAACGTCGAGGTTGCCGTCCTTACCCAACTCACCGCAGACGAGGTCCGAGCGGCGTTCACACCGCCAGACACCACAGCCGTTGCCGCCAACCTGGACCAACTCGGATCATGGTCGATCCGATCCGAACCGGAACCCGCAGCGCCCTCAGTACGCCTGATCTCCGCAGCCGCGAACGGCGACGGACGGGTGGAAGTGGCCAGCGAGCCGATGGCCCAGCCCGGTTGGCTGCTTGACGACCTGACCCACCGACAACCGCTCACCCACGACACCTCCGGGAGAGCCGTCACCGCTGGTCCGCTGCACGGGCGACTCGTACGCCTGGTCGACGCCAACGATGCCGTCCTGTCCAACCAGGTAGTCGTGGACGACCCGACCGCACTCGCAGCCGCGCTCACCGCCACAGCGCGACCCAGCCTCGACCTACCGGACGGCCTTGTCACTGGCGACCTCGACAGCCCGCTCGGCAAGATGCTGGCCTGGCTGCACCGCAACATGGTGATGGAGGTCAGCGACAGGCCGACATCCACCTCAGTCGGCGGCGTCACGGCCGATGAGG
>NZ_QHHV01000495.1:0-1312 GCF_003947245.1 Actinoplanes sp. ATCC 53533
ACCATTCCCTCACGGTACTTGTCCGCTATCGGTCACCAGGAAGTATTCAGCCTTACCAGGTGGTCCTGGCAGATTCACGGCAGATTACAGGAGTCCGCCGCTACTCGGGAACACCACAAGGAGGTCACACATTTTCGTCTACCGGGCTCTCACCGTCTACGGCCGACTTTCCCACGTCGTTCGACTAACATGCAACTTTATAACTCCTCACCACACTGTCAGATATGATAAGTGGGTCCCACAACCCCCATGACGTAACCCCTGACAGGTATCAAACGCCACAAGTTTAGGCTAGATCCGCTTTCGCTCGCCACTACTCACGGAATCACTGTTGTTTTCTCTTCCTACGGGTACTGAGATGTTTCACTTCCCCGCGTTCCCCCCATACACCCTATGAATTCAGATGCAGGTGACACCACATGACTGATGTCAGGTTTCCCCATTCGGACACCCTGGGATCACAGCTTGGTTGACAGCTCCCCCAGGCCTATCGCGGCCTCCCACGTCCTTCATCGGCTCCTGGTGCCAAGGCATCCACCGTTCGCCCTTGACAACTTAACCTACAGAAAACAAGATGCTCGCGTCCACTGTGCAATTCTCAACCAACAACCAACCCACAACCCCACAGTTCCACACCAAACCTTGGCGCCGTCACCGGCTCCCTCAAGTGGTATGCGAAACCAGGCCATGCCTGGACAGTTCTGAAACAACAACCCCGCGACCCTCAGGCCACACCGGTTGTTCTTTCAGGACCCAACAGGGTGCTAATCATTCCTCCCAGCCGCACCGACCACCGTTTCCGCCAAGAAGTCGGAACCTCTCGTGTACTCCGCTAGCCGGCCGTTGCCGATCAGAACTCGCCAGTGTCTCCGCCTGTGAGCACCCCACCACCACATACGGGCGGTGTGGGCTACTGGACAACTTTCGTCGTCTAGTGGCTCCTTAGAAAGGAGGTGATCCAGCCGCACCTTCCGGTACGGCTACCTTGTTACGACTTCGTCCCAATCGCCAGCCCCACCTTCGACCACTCCCTCCCCTTGCGGGGTTAGGCCATGGGCTTCGGGTGTTGCCGACTTTCGTGACGTGACGGGCGGTGTGTACAAGGCCCGGGAACGTATTCACCGCAGCGTTGCTGATCTGCGATTACTAGCGACTCCGACTTCACGGGGTCGAGTTGCAGACCCCGATCCGAACTGAGACCGGCTTTTTGGGATTCGCTCCACCTTACGGCATCGCAGCCCTTTGTACCGGCCATTGTAGCATGCGTGAAGCCCTGGACATAAGGGGCATGATGACTTGACGTCATCCCCAC
>NZ_QHHV01000496.1:0-2346 GCF_003947245.1 Actinoplanes sp. ATCC 53533
TGTTGCCTAATTCTGTCTACGCGGCGAGGGTGAGGTCGAGTTTGTTCAGGTGGGTGGTTCGGGTGCGTTGGAGGGGTGTGTTGGTCCACCAGGCGTTCAGGCGGATGAGGTTGATCGCGGTCGCGGCGAAGGTGTGTTCGAGGGTGACTTTGCTCAGGCCGGTGTAGCGGGCTTGGTGGATGCCGGTGACGGCGGTGGTTTGGTGGATGGTGGCTTCGATCCCGGCGCGGGCGCGGTAGGTGTGTTTCCACGCCGGGGTTTGTTGCTCGGCGCGGGCCTGGCGCAGGGTGTCGTGCAGGTGGCGGGGTTGCAGCGTCAACTGTCGGCCGGAGCGCTGCGAGCGGGTGCACGCGGTGCGGGCCGGGCAGATACTGCAGGTGCTGGTCGGGAAGCGGACCACGATGGCGTCGTGGCCGTTCTGGCGGGTGGGGTGCCAGCTGCCCGAGTGGTGGCCTTGCGGGCAGGTCGCTTGCTGGTGGTCGAAATCGATGGTGAACGCGGCCTGGGTGAAACCGTTGTGAGTGCGGGCGGGGTGGCAGGAATCACCGCGCATCGGGGCGATCAGGCTCACCTGGTACTCGGTGCGGCAGGCCAGCAGGTTCGTCGTGGAGGGGTAGCCGGCGTCCATGAGGTGTTCGGCCGGTAGCAGACCCCGACCGGCGAGCATGACATGGATGGGCATGGTCATCGTTGAGTCGGCCACCGCGGCGTGGGTGGTGACCACGTTCGTGATCAGGTTCGGTGGGCGGGTGGGATCGGTACCACCGCCGGGGGTGGGGGTGTTGTCGCAGGTTTCACTGATATGGACTTTGTAGCCCTGCCAGCGGTGGCCGCGTTTCTCGCTGTAGCGGGCATCGATGTCATACGGGGAGATGATCCTGGTTCTGCCCGGCAGGCTCACCGTCGATATCGGCATCCCGCCAGATCACCTCCCGCCCAGCCTCGCCGCGAACGTATTGCTGGATCCACACCTGGCGCAGCACCTCGACGGCGGAGATCTCACCCAGCCAGGGCGGGGCCTGCCCGTCGAAGACCGCGGCCAGCAGTTGGTAGCCGTCCGTCCCGACCTGGGCGGCGAGTTTCCGCCGGCCGGGCTGGTCTTTCGGCAGCCGCCATTCATCGATCCGGGCACCGTATCGTCGGACCATCGCCGCGTCGACGTGCTCAGCCGCCCACCGCGGTGCCGCCACCGTCAGGGCTTCGAGGGCCGCCCGCAGCGTCTCACCGACCATCTCCAGACGGTTGAGATCACGAACCGCGGCCATCACATACGTCGCGTCGGTGCGCAGCCGACCCCGGGCTTTGACCAGGCCCTGCTCGACCAGCCGGTCCAGGAGAGTCTGGAACGCCACACCCTGCAGATCATGGGTGACCAACCGGGTCCGGAACTGTGACAACACACTGAAATCAAAACCCGGATCCGTCAACACCAAACCCAAACAGTATTTCCAGTCGATCCGCCCCCGGACCGCGTCAGCGGCCTGCCGGTCGGTGAGGTTCTCCGCGAACTGCAACACCGTGACCATCGCCAACTGCCCCGGCGAGATCCCCGGCCTGCCACGAACCCCGAACGCATCGACGAACGCCTGAGCTGCCACGAAGTTTCCGGACAGGGGATCTAATATGATCTCGGTCTGGGATGGAGATGGGCATGGCGCGGCAGAAACGGTCCTACTCGCAGGAGTACCGCGATGAGGCGGTGAAGATGGTGATCGAGACGTCACGTCCGATCGCGGTCGTCGCGCGGGAACTCGGCTTGTTGGACGGCACTCTCGGTAATTGGGTCAGCGCGTATAGGAAGAGTCACCCTGTGGAAGAACAGCCCCTGGCTTTGCCGGATCGGGCGCGGTTGAAGGAACTCGAACGTGAGAACCGGGAGTTGCGGCTGCAGAACGAGTTCCTGAAAAAAGCCGCGGCCTTCTTCGCTCAGGATCATCGGTAAGCGACGTTTACGAGCTTATCGACGCCGAGAAGGCTGACTTTCCCATCGTGATGATGTGCACGGAATTGGAGGTGTCCCGGTCGGGCTATTACGAGTGGCGCGACCGACCGGAGTCGGCGACCGCAGCACGTCGTGGTGTCCTGCTGGCCGCGATCACCGCGATCTTCTCCCGCCATGAGGGCCGCTACGGGCACCGGCGTGTCCACGAGATCCTGCGACGCCAGGGCCGGCGGTGCAGTGTGGAGCTGGTCCGCCAGCTGATGGCTCAGGTCGGTCTGCGGGCGGCCCAACCGCGGAAATGGCAGGTCACGACCCGTCCCGACAAGCAGGCCGCGGCCCGCGTGCCGGATCTGGTACGCCGGGACTTCACCGCGACCGCCGCCGGCGCCAAGCTCGTCGCGGAC
>NZ_QHHV01000497.1:0-2647 GCF_003947245.1 Actinoplanes sp. ATCC 53533
CCCACGAGACCGCCCGCGAAACCGACCCGACCGCCCGAGTCGTCTACGTCGATATCGACCCGGTCGCCGTAGAGCAAGCCGAAAGCATGCTGGCCGGCGACCCGAACGCTCGGGCAGTCAGAGGAGATCTCCGCGAACCAGAGCAGATCCTCACTGATCCCGCGGTGACCGCGTTGCTCGACTTCTCCGCACCGGTCGCGGTCCTGCTGGGCTACGTACTGCAACACATCCCGGACGACGCCGACGCCGCGGCAGCCGTCAGCCGCATCAGCGCCGCACTGTCACCAGGCAGCTTCCTGGCTCTCTCCCACTGGACACCCGAGGCGACGGTGGAAGGCCTCCACCAGCAGTCCGCCGCGTGCCAGCTCTACCAGGACACCCCGACGCCCATCGTGCTGCGCACCGCCGACCAGCTCACCGCGCTCCTGAACCACGCCGTCGAGCTGCTCCCGCCCGGCATCGTCAGCGCCAACCAATGGCGGCCCGACCCCGAGGAGATCAACGATCAACCCTCGCCCACCGTGCTCGCGGCAATAGCCCGCAGGCGGCATGCCACGCGACCTACGGTCGCCTGAGGTTGCGGTGCCTGGCTGCGCTCTGGTCGACGTTGCAGCCCATGCGCGTCGTGGCAACTTGGATAGCATCGGTGCTGTGGACAAGCAGCGCTTGCAGATCAATGCCGAGGTCATCGTCGAGGTCACCGACGAGGCCGCAGTGAGGCGCGCAGCCTTGGAGGCCGTGGAACTCACGGCCTTCGTCAGCAAGGCCGACCGGGCGAAGGCTCGGGCCGAGCTCCAGACGGACTTGCTCGCGGCGCTGCAATGGCTGGTCGAGCCACTCGACCTCCTGCCCGAGATCGACGGAGTGACGATACTCGAGGACAGCAGCACCGTCATGGAGCACGACGCCGCCACGGCGACCGCAGCCGATGTTCCGGACTTCGCGCAACTGTTCTCGGTGTGTCGATGCGGCCAACCGGCCTGTGAGCGATGCTCTGGATGGCAGCTCACCCCCAGGACCGCGTTGGCCCTGTGGACGGTCGCGCAGATTCTCGCTGACCACGCCTACGACGACGTGATCGAACACGGCGACGAGCCGATTTCAGACGAACGCGAATGGGGGGCGTTCTCGCGCTATCCGCGGGTCACGTGGCGGGAAGACGCTATGTGGCGTCGGCAAGCGGCCAGATGCTACGACGACCTCACCACCGACCTCGAAGCCGGCCGGCGGCCACGTCCCACCTGCCCGGCCGACGAAATGGCGCTACACCTGATTCTGGAAGATGCCCAAGCTGCCGTCGCCGACGGGTGGGCAGGCATGGACCAGCCGCCGACTCCTCTGCCGGATCATCCTGACGACTTCGACTGGGAGACCGCCACCGACGTGCTCTTCCAGGACACCGACATTCTCGACCTGTTCGAGGCCGCCCGTGACGGAATCGAGAATCCGGACAACGAAGAGAACCGGGCGGCAGGCATGGGTGACTACCGCCCGTCAGCCTGGTTCAAGCCGTTCCGCAACATGGCGGCCCGCGACGGCCGTCGGCCGTTCCGGCGGTAGTGCCCACCGTCCGCACCCTACGTGCTGCAGGGCATGCTGTACCTCAACGGATTGGTTCCCGCCCTCCAGGATTGCGGAGCGTCTTCGTGGACTGATAGCCTGCCCGGCAGACGATCACCCCAGGATCACCCCGCGTCCTATGTGGACGCGATAAAGCATTGAGCTTGGTGAATCTGGGCAGGTCGCAGGGCTGCTTAATCGACTCACTTCTATGCTCGATTGGCAGAGCTGAGGACTTTTAATCCTTAGGTTCGGGGTTCGAATCCCCGGCGGCCCACCATGGTTGACCAGGGAAGATAGCCGAACATCGAGATCCCTCGTGGATGATGTGAGGCACATGTGGGGCACGGTCAAGCCTCACATCCCTGGATCTGGTGGCTGCCGGGAATCCGAACTCCGGATCTTGGGGTTGAAGTTCTCACCTGTTGTTGGGAGTGAGGAACTTGATCACCCACTCCAGCGCGGTCACCACCGCGGACATCTATTGGGCGGTTTTCCGGGAGCTGGCGCAAAAGGCGGTCGCCGCGACGGCGGAGTTGCTCCGGTCCCATGCCCGATTCAGGGTGAAGTTGGGTGCGGCTTCACAGGCTTGACGACCGACGAGCGCCCCTGGCGGACGAGCGGTCCTGAGCAGTCCAGGGCAGCGGTTAGGTAGTTTCGCCGGACGACTCTCGCGGGAATCTGTGCGGCTGCTGGTCAGTCGCGCTGCCGCAGGGTCCCCAGGAGGGCTCGATAGCGGCGATGGCGCTCATCACGTCGTTGACCTACGGGCGGGCCCGAATGCTGATCAGTCGGCGGAGCCACGCGATTGCCCCGGGACTCAGCTCAGGTCGGCCAGCGGGTGCAGCCACCGGGCCGTCCAAGTCGACTGCGGGGCAGCTCGGCGTGGGGACGCGCTCGACGGCGACCGTGCAACCGGCTACACGTCGTCAACAGCCTGCAAGCAGAGGCACCAAGCCGGGCAGAGATACCGCTGCGAGGAGATCCGCCACCGGCTCGCCGCGCGGTTGTCGGCCGATGCCCGTAGTTGCGCGGGCTGAGGATCGACGGGGTCGGCCCAACTGCCTGGCCCGGCTTCCAGCTGGTC
>NZ_QHHV01000498.1:0-2721 GCF_003947245.1 Actinoplanes sp. ATCC 53533
GAAGCGCATGCCGATCACACCCGAGGTCGCCCGCCCCATCGGCCGCAGCGCCTCGTCGGTCGCGTTGAACCGGATCGCCTGGGCCCGCTTGGAGACCAGAAGCAGGTCATTCTCCGGCGCGGCCAGCGTTGCGCCCACCAATTCGTCATCCTCCCGCAGGTTGATGGCGATGATGCCACCGCTGCGGTTGGAGTCAAATTCTTCGAGGCGGGTCTTCTTCACGAGGCCATTCTTGGTGGCGAGCACAAGGTACGGCTCGACCTGGTAATTCGGGATCTGGATGACCTGGGCGATGTGCTCGTCCGGCAGGAAGGCGAGCAGGTTGGCGACGTGCTGGCCCTTCGCGACCCGGTTGGCCTCGGGCAGCTCGTACGCCTTCGCGCGGTAGACCCGGCCCTTGTTGGTGAAGAACAGGATCCACGAGTGCGTGGAGATCACGAAGAAGTGGCTGACGATGTCGTCCTGCCGCAAGGACGCGCCGCTCACGCCCTTGCCGCCGCGCTTCTGAGAGCGGTATAGGTCGACCTTGGTCCGCTTGGCGTAACCAGTTCGTGTGATGGTCACCACAACGTCCTCGCGGGCGATGAGGTCTTCCATCGAGACCTCGCCGTCGAACGGGATGATCTGGGTCTTGCGGTCGTCGCCGAAGCGGGCCACGATCTCGGCCATCTCCTCCGAGACGATCGCCCGCTGCCGCTCCGGCTTGGCGAGGATGTCCTTGAGGTCGGCGATCTCGATCTCGATCCTGGCGAGCTCATCGATGATCTTCTGCCGCTCCAGCGCCGCCAGGCGCCGCAGCTGCATGTCCAGGATCGCGGTGGCCTGGATCTCGTCGACGTCGAGCAGCTGCATGAGGCCCTGCCGGGAGTCCTCGACCGTGGTCGAGCGCCGGATCAGGGCGATCACCTCGTCGAGCATGTCCAGCGCCTTGACCAGGCCGCGCAGGATGTGCGCGCGCTCCTCCGCCTTGCGCAGGCGGTAGGCCGTGCGCCTCCGGATGACCTCGATCTGGTGATCGACGTAGTGCCGGATGAACTGCGCCAGGTTGAGCGTGCGCGGCACGCCGTCGACCAGCGCCAGCATGTTCGCGCCGAAGGTCTCCTGCAGCTGGGTGTGCTTGTAGAGGTTGTTCAGCACGACCTTGGCGACCGCGTCGCGCTTCAGGACCAGGATCAACCGCATTCCGGTACGCCCGGACGACTCGTCCCGGATGTCGGCGATGCCGGTGAGCTTGCCCTCCTTGACCAGCTCGGCGACCCGCTCGGCGAGGTTGTCCGGGTTCACCTGGTACGGCAGCTCGGTGACCACGAGGCAGGGCCGGCCCCGGGCGTCCTCCTCGACCTCGACCACCGCGCGCATCCGGATCGAACCACGGCCGGTGCGGTAGGCGTCCTGAATAGCCTGCTGACCGACGATCAGGCCCCGGGTGGGGAAGTCGGGTCCCTTGACGATGCCCAGCACCGCTTCGAGCGTGGTGGCCTCGTCGGCTTCGGGATTGTCCAGATACCACTGCACGGCCGCGGCGATCTCGCGCAGGTTGTGCGGCGGGATCTTGGTGGCCATCCCGACCGCGATGCCCTCGGAGCCGTTGACCAGCAGGTTGGGGAACCGCGCCGGCAGGATCGTCGGCTCCTTGGCCCGGCCGTCGTAGTTGTCCTGCATGTCGACGGTGTCCTCGTCGATGTCCCGCAGCATCTCCATGGCGAGCGGCGAGAGCTTCGACTCGGTATATCTCATGGCGGCCGGCGGGTCGTTACCCGGCGAGCCGAAGTTGCCGTTGCCGTCGATCAGCGGGTAGCGCAGCGACCATGGCTGGCCCATCCGGACCAGGGCGTCGTAGATCGAGGAGTCACCGTGCGGGTGGTAGTTACCCATGACGTCACCGACGACCCGGGCGCACTTGACGTAGCCGCGGTCGGGGCGGAAGCCGGCGTCGTACATCGCGTAGAGGATCTTGCGGTGCACCGGCTTGAGGCCGTCGCGCACGTCGGGCAGCGCACGCCCGACGATGACGCTCATCGCGTAGTCGAGGTACGAGCGCTGCATCTCGACCTCGAGGCCGACCGGCTCGACGCGCTGGCTCACTCCGCCGCCGGCGGGGAGGTCTTGCGGTTCCTCGGCGGGGATCTCGGGAGTATCCGTCACAGTTAACCCTTACTTACGTTCGAACCCGACAAATAGCGCCGAGCTACGCATTTCGCTGTGGATAACCTTGTGGAAAGCGGTGTATCGCTGTGCATAACCCGAGGTGAGCGACGTCGAGTGACGCCGCTCACCCGTACTCAGATGTCCAGGAACCGAACGTCCTTGGCGTTGCGCTGGATGAACGAACGACGGGCTTCGACGTCCTCACCCATCAGGACGCTGAACAGCTCGTCCGCGGTCGCGGCGTCGTCGAGGGTCACCTGCTTCAGCGTGCGCGTGCCCGGGTCCATCGTCGTGTCCCACAGCTCGCGGAAGTTCATCTCGCCGAGACCCTTGAACCGCTGGATGTCGTCGGGCTTCGCGTTCGCCTTCTTCTGCTGGCGCAGCTCGATCAGGCCGTCCCGCTCCCGGTCGGAGTAGGCGTACTGGGCGTCGTCGCCGCGCTTGTTCCACTTGATCTTGTAAAGCGGCGGTGCGGCCAGGTAGACGTGGCCCAGCTCGACCAGCGGCCGCATGAAGCGGAACAGCAGGGTGAGCAGCAGCGTCTGGATGTGCTGGCCGTCGACGTCGGCGTCG
>NZ_QHHV01000049.1:0-39160 GCF_003947245.1 Actinoplanes sp. ATCC 53533
AGATCGACCGCGTGCACACCTACTGACACCGGTGGCGGGGCGCCCGGCAGGGCACACCGCCACCCCGCACCACGCAGGACACACAGGAACGGAGAACATCCAATGATCGGAACACTGCAGGAAGAGACAGCCAAGCTGGCCGAGGTCATGGCCAACGCCAGCGCCAGCGTGACTCACCTGGCCTGCTCCGACGTGGACGCCATCGCCCGCGTGCTGGCAGCGGCCGGTTTCGAGGGCACCGCCGTCGGGCTGATCATCGACCACGCCGGGCCGGACGAGAACGGCGAGTACGGCGACGTCGACCAGGGCGCCCTGCACCACCACATCTATGGACCGGCCCGCGGCATCCGGGAGCACGGCGTGTCCCAGAAGCTGCTCCGGATGGCCCGCGACTACGTACGAGCCCTCTGATGAACAACGAACAGCGGGAAGTAACCCAGCTCAGCCCGACCAGGCAGCCGCAGAGGCTTGCGCTGATCACCCCTGACGGCGACCGGCTGGACCTGACGTTCCAGCTCGGACCTGCCGGGCAGGTAGAGCTGGAGGTCACCAGCGGCCCGGGCCGCCAAGCCGTCCGGGTCGACGGCGACTTGGTCCTCGGTGGCGAGGAGAACGAAGGCTACTGAAAGCCGCCTTCTGCCAGATATCACGCGCAACGCAAGCACGCCATCGTGCGGACCCTTCACGGCGAAGTCCGATCGCCATCGCAGCACCGCGGACCTGCGCCATCGCGCTCACGGCGAGCAGCCGTCCACCGGCATCCGTCGCACCGCCGAACACACCCGTCGCCGCAAGCCCTTTTCGGCCGGCCGCGAATCCCGGCCGACTCCGCGCACGACGCTGGCCGGCTGGAGACGGACGAACGGATCCGAGCAACAACCGCTCCAACCAGCGAAATGACCTCCTCACTGCCAACCGCCACCACGACCCGTCGGGCAGCGAGGCACCACCTCGTGGCCGACACGAGGTTCCCGTCCGACCCATCGCAGAGGAGACACCCGCCATGAGCGCCACCCCCAACCACTCCGCCGGCGGCGATCCGGTCGACCCCGGCCGCGACCACGCCCCACGCCCGTGGAACCTGTTCACGGCCCAGCAGACCACCACCCCTCACGCCGGATACGGCACGGCCGATCCCGGTTGCGCCCGGTTCGGGTGCTGCTACTTCGCGACCGACGCCGCCCGGGACCAGTGGATCGCCGAGTTGCGCACCACCAACCCGCGTCAGAGCTTCTACCGGTGGGACCTGGACCGGTCCACCGGCCGGTGGACCGCCCGCCCGCCGGCCGAACCCGACCAGGACGGCCCCGCCATGACCGACGTGCTCGCCGCCCTCGCGCAGCGCATCGTCGACGGACACCCCGACGGCACCGCCACCGTCGGACACTCCACCCTCGCCGTCCAGGTCAGTCCCGATCCCGAGACCGATCCCGCCGCCGACAACCCCGACGCCTACACCTACACCGGCGAGGCCGTCGCCGCGTTCCGCCGCGGTGACTGGGCGTTCACCACCATCACCCTGCAGATCGACAGCTGCGGGGCGCGGGTCCGCGCCACGCAGCGCGGCGTCGACCATGGCCTCGCCGCCCCCGACGACGAACGCGATCAGCTCGCCGGATCGCTGCTGCCCGATCTGCTCGCCGAGGCCGCCGGCAACCTGCGCGCCGCCGCGGACGCCGCCGCCACCTGGACCGGCACCAGCCCGCAGGGACCCGGTGTTCAGCAACGATCGATCCCCGCGACCCTCACCGACAACGGCTACCCGGTCCTCGCGTGGATCCCGACCTTCAGCACCGACGACAGCGCCATCGCCGTCGGCTACCGCCCCGAACCGGAATACGAGCACGCCCCGTACGTCGTCTGGGCGGTCCAGGCGCCGCCCGGCGAGCCCGGCCAGTACCGCATCGTCGACGGCGTATACGACGTCGAAGACCTCGGCGAGGCCATGCTCGAGGCCACCGCTCGCACCGAGCAGGACACCGACCGCATCGGCGACTACGACCAGAGCGACCGCACCCCATCCTGACAGCTGACGGCCCCGCCGTAACCCCGCGACGGCACACCACGCCCGGTTGAAGCCTCGCAAATACGACGCCCTGGGATGACCCACCCGCGGTCCGGTCCTCCTCGCCCGCGAACGTCTGACCAACCCCGGGACCGGCGTGGCCCCAGACCGACAACCGTTCGCGCCGGCGAGCCACGCCCCGCCGTCCGGCAGGTGTGCCCTGCCCTGATGCGCCGTCGACGGCCACACCGACCGGCCCGCCGACGGTGGGCTTTCGCGTGTGGCCGTCGACGGCCGACCCCACCCAGCCCCACCCCTTCGCGAAAGGGATACCACCACGATGCCCACCGACCTGTACTTCGACCTCGCGCCGGCGGTACGGCTGGCCGAACACGCCCTCGCCGCGCCCGGCCACGCCGCCGACCCGGCCGGCCTCAGCGCCCCCGACATCCCGGCCCTGTGGCTGGTCACCGGCGACGACGGGATCTGGCTGGCCTCCAACGGCCTGCCCGGCCTTGCCGTCGACGTGCTGGACCCGGCCGCCGGCGCGAGCCGGGTGTTCGCCCACGGCTGGGCGCCGGGCGACCCCGCGTTGCCCGGCCGGCTCGCGACGCTCGACCTGCGCCCGGTCACCGTGATCGGCGTGCTCGCCGAACCCATCGACGTGCTGCCGGACCTGCTTCGCGCCGGCCACCGGCGGTTGCGGCTCACCGTCGACGGGGCGTGGAGCACGGTGCGGGTCGATGACCCGCGGCCCGACGACATCACCGGCGAACCCACCGACCCGGTCACCAACTGGCTGCAGGACGCGCTCGGCCAGACCGTCACCGGCCGGCCGTGGCGCGCCGACCTCGGTCACCAGTGCCGCGCCCACGCCGGACTGGCCCGGCTGCTCGACAAGGTCGCCGACGCCTTCGACGACCAGACCAGCAGCCTGCTCGCCATCACCCACGACCTGAGCCAACACGCCCGGGACGCCGCGACCGACCTGGCCCGCCACGGCTGGACCAGCACCGCCACCCTTCCCGCGCAACTGCTGGCCCAGCACGACCTGCAGTCCCGACACGAAGTCCTGCGGAACCTGCTCGCGCAGCTGTACGCGACCTGGCACGACTCGCGCACCGGCAGTGGCTGCTGCCGGCCGGTGTCCGACGGCGACCAAACCACGGCCGGCTAACCCTCGCGACCAACAACATTCTCTCCCGGCCGCCCACGTCGTGGACGGCCGGACGCATGCCGCGGCCCACCTGCCGTGACGTCGTGCGCCTGGATGCGCCCGCGCCAGCGAGGCCGGTGACATACCCGCGCGTGATCCCGAAGTCCTCGCACATCGATCGGAGAAGCCACGTGACCACCTATCACCCCGGACAGCGGGTCATCCTGACCCACCTCGGCACCCCGGACACCGGCCTGCGGGCCGGTGACCAGGGAACCGTCCACGAGTTCGACGCCGACCAGCAGACCGTCGCCGTCGACTGGGACAACAGCACCCACCGCCTCATCCACCTCGGCCACGGCGACCACATCGAACCGCTACCCGCCAGGCCCCCGGCGACCGACGGCCCGGAACCGACGTGGGATCAGCTGATCGCCGCCGTCCGGGCCTTCGGCGCCCAGACGGGACGCGCTGCCGCCGACGCGTGGCGCCAGGAGAGCATCGGCGAGGCCAGTAGCGGCGAGGCGAAAGCGACCGCGCGCGACACCCTCACCGGCATCGACGACGACGATCCCGACGTGCTCAACGGCCTACCGTCGTTCGCCACCGCCGACGGCACCGTGACACCGCCCGCCTACGCGGGCCTGTCCGCGCTGCTCACCGGCGACGCCATAGCGTGGCGGCCGGAAAGCTCCGGGCAATGGGCACCCGCCAGCGCAGCCTTCCAGGACGCCTACGACACCGCCGCCCTCGCCCGGGTCACCGAGATCTGCCGCATCATCGCCAGCCCGACCGGCGACGGCCGGGACCTGTCCCACCTGCACCCCGACCAGGTACGACTCGGCAGCGCCGGCGTGTTCTCCGGCGAATGGATGCTCGAAGACGACGGCTGGCGCGAGTGCTACCGGATCGGGTTCGCCGGCACCCTGATCGGCGACTGGAACGGCTGGGCCGTGTTCTCCTGCACCCGGCAGGTCACCGACGCGATCGTCGCCGACCTCGAGCAGGACCGCGAGGCCGAACGCGACAGGCTGCGCACGGCCGGTGTCGCCGAGCAGGACCTGGAACGGCGCGTCAGCACCACCCTGACCGATCTTCGGTTCGACGGGGACACCCTCGTCGCCGACCAGCGGGTCATGCAGGGCGACCCGCAGGCCATCGAACGGGTCGACCCCGACATCGACGGCCGGTACGTGGTCATGGGACGCAACTGGTGCTGGGAAGCCGTCGACCCGAACCGGTGCACCCGGATCGTCGGTGACCTACCCGACCCCGACCAGCGGCAGCAGTTCGTGCCGCTGGCCCACACCCCCGCGATGCGGCTACCCGACGACCGGCTGACGCTGACCCTGCTCGAGCACTGGCCCGTGCACGGCGGGCTGGCCTACGTCGCCGCGCTCACCCTGGACGGGCAGCGGGTCGCCACGGTCGGCAACGACGGCGCCGGCGGCGGCACCGACCTGGTGCTGTCCGGGCCGGCCTTCGGCGACCCGCAATGGCGCCACTACCTCGACCGGTGCCGCTACGACGGCCAACCGGTCACCCAGCAACGGCTGCTGGACGCGCTCGCCGACGAGGTGTACCTGGACGCGGCCGTCGCCCAGGCCGACCGGGACGGCGGCACCCAACTGCGGCTCGTCGACCCTGAGGGCCGCACCCTCGCACTGCGGCCGATCATCCCCGCACCCCGTGACCTGCAGGCCCTGCTGGAACTCGGGCCTGAGCTCGCCCGCGAACCCGGCACTGGCCAGTGGCAGATCTGGGACGGCCGCACCTGGTTCACCGTGTCCAGCTCGACCCGCCGACCCGGCTGACCAGCCCCCAACCTGAACGACCACGGAGGTCCCGCATGCACGCCGCGATCACCCTGCGCGCCCTGTACTTGCCCGCGGGAACCACGATCGACCTCGACTCCGCGAAAGCAACAGTCACCGAGCTGTGCCAGGCGGCGACTCTTGACGAGCTGAACCTGCTGTTCCGCGAGGAGTGGCTCGACTGGGACACGCTGCCGGGTTCGCAGGACTGGCCGCATGACTGGCCGGAGTACCCGCTTCCCGCGCTGGCCGGTGTGCTGCGCGCGGGCGCCGAGCAGACATTGCACCGGCGACTCGACCGGCTTGCCGCGTCCCTGCACGGCCGCGACGTCGTCCGTTTCCGCGTCGGCGACGGCGACGGCGTCGACGCCTACGTGACCGGCGGGCTCGATGCCGATGACGCCCTCACCGACGCGTACGACTCGTGGGGCGTTGTCGTCGCCACCGATCCCGACCGGTTCCCCGAAGGCTGGGCCGGCCAGATCGGCGCCGCCGCCGGACTCCTACGCCCCGACGGTGCCGGACCCGCAATGCGCACCGTCCCCGTCACCTTCCACCGGTGGGCCTGAGTACACCCGCCCACCCAACGCGCGGACACCTTCACCCGCAACGACCGCTACCACCCTGCCCGGCACAACCCCGACTCCGCTTCCCGGGCGACCCTCACGCACGGCACGACCGCCGCAGGCGATTGACACCGCCCCGCGTCCCGCCCGCCGCCTTCCGCATCACCGGCTGCCGGCCCGCCGGCCGTGACTTGACCGTCGCGATCGCACACGCATGGATCGTGTCGGCGCCATGCGGCGGCCGACGGGCTTCCATCGCCGACGATTGGAGATCACCCATGCCGTATATCCGCATCGATGACGACGTGTGGGCGCATCTGCGCCGACACGGACGGAGGGGCGACACCCACAACGACACCATCCGTTCCTTTCTCGGGCTACCCAAAGCCGAGTACGTCACGTCTGCGAAGGAGCCGCCTCTGTACGGCAAGCTGATGCCGCTCATCACCGCCGGACTGCTCACCAAGGGCGACACCGTCACCTGGCATCGCCCCCAACGCGGCGAGACACACACCGCGACCGTCGACGCCAGCGGGTGCCTCGTCACCGCCGACGGCGCGGTCTTCCACACCCCGGACACCTGCGCCAGTTCGCTCGTCGGCTTCCCGTGCAAGGGCTGGCCCAAGTGGCGAACCGCCGCCGGGGACAGCCTGCAGCAGCTACGCGAGCGGGCAGCGGCTGCGAACCCTCCCGGCCACGAGCGTAACGCCACGACGGGTCGGCACGACTCCACGCCGTGAGGACGGCCTACGGGCCCGTTCCCGGACCGCCGAGACCACCGAGACCACCGAGCGCGCCACACGGGCCGGCCCCGGCTGGCCGCGACCGCGACCTGATACGAACAACCGGTCGGGCCGCTGGGCGGCATCCACCGCACCGGCGGCCCAGCCCCATCCCGTGAAAGGTACCGCCCATGCACGCAGACCCTGCGTCGCCGGTCGTCGCCGTCGACGTCGACGGCGTCCTCAACCCCGGCGCCGGACCGGCGTCCGAGCAGTTCGGCTACCGACCACACCGCTACGACGGACCCAGCCCGGCCGGTGAACACGTCACCGGCACCCTCTGGCTGCACCCGCAGCACGGCGACTGGCTGCGAGAACTCACCAGCCGCGGCGTCCTGCTGGTGTGGAACACCAGTTGGGGCCCGCTCGCCGCGAGCCGGATCGGCCCACGCCTGGGCCTGCCCGCCGACCTGCCCGTCATCGAACACCGCTACCACGGCGTCACCTGGGGCCGTCAGGGAAAACTGGTCGGGCTCTACGCCTGGACCGGCGCTCGGCCGGTCGCCGTGCTCGATGACGAGCACGGCGGCAAGGACCTCGACCACGCGCAGCAGCGCACCGCCGAGGGCATCCCCACGCTGCTGGTACCGGTCGACGGATACACCGGCCTACGCCGGCACGACATCGACCAGGTGCACGCCTGGCTCGACACGCTGCCCCGGCCGGCCCGGCCAATGCCACCCGCCACCGATCCACCCAGACCAACCCCATGACCCGATTCCCCGCGCGGGGCCGGACCAAGGGCCTTACGGCCGGTCCTGGCCCCGCGCGTCACGCACCCGCACAGCGTTCCGCCGCCCCGGTGGGACCTTGTACGAGATCGAGGAGCACCATCATGGACCCCATGCCGCACGACTACGACGACCCGGACGACACCGGCAGCGACCTCAGCGTCGGCGACCCCGTTCTCGGCAAGAGCCGCATGCTGTCGCGGCAATGCGCCACCTGCATCTTCCGGCCCGGCAACCTCATGAACCTACGGGAAGGCCGGCTGCGGGACCTGATCGCCGAGACCCGCGCTGCGCAATCCTTCATCGTCTGTCACTCCACGTTGCCGCACTTTCGGTATCCGCAGACGCAACCCGCGATCTGCCGCGGCTTCGCCGACCGCTACAGCACACAGGCCCTGCAGGTCATCGAACGGATGTGGGGATTCGTCGAAGTCGACCCGCCGAGCGAGCAACCGGAACCTTCAACCGTCGACCCTGGCCAGGACGCACCGCAACCCTGACCCGGCTGCCTCTCGGGGCAGTCATCCATCGTCCCGAGCAACGGACGGGCCGCGTGCGGGATGTCACCGACCCTGGACGGTTGTGTCGCCGACGCCGTGGTAACGACCTGCTCACCGACGCCGGCATCCTCACGTGCGTGCGATGCGCCTACCAACTCCGTTGAACCGCCGGTGAGGTCCACCCGGTGATGCTGGTCGACGAGCAACCCGACCCGGTCGGCGTGCCCCGCCTACCGAGGACTCGCTCGGCTCGCCGCAACGTCCACCGATTCCCGACTTGACCTTTGTCAAAAGGCGAGCGTCGATCTGTCCTAGTCGCTGTCCGGTGTTCTTGACCAGGGCAGACGCCATTTCGAGGCGAGCCGTCAGGCGGTGACCGTCTCGTATGCGTCACGCCTACCGACGGAGGTCACCGCCATGGCGTCGCCGCACCGTCCTAAGCAACAAGACCCACCTCTGCACGGCCGCAGGCCAGAACCGGACGACCTCCACGACCACACGTTGTGGGCGCTGGCAGCCGTCATCACCGCGGCCCACCGCGCCGGAATCGACGGTTTCTGCACGAACCTGCAATGCCACGGTCAGCGAGCGCCCTGCGATCCCGCTCGTAGTGCGCACGCCGCCGCCCAGTTGTCCGCTGGGCACCGGCCTCTTCCGCGCCGCCACCAGCGATCGGCATCCGGCGTGGGGGTGCTCCGCCGTGTTCTGCGGGCCGAGTGGCCTCGCCGGACTGCTCGAGCCGCCTGAACCCACCGCAGCAGTCGCCGCCACGCCCGTTCCGACGGTCTTCGCCCGTTCCGGCGGCCCCTCGCCGCCGCCCAACCAGACCAAGAGGACCACCCGTGAACTTTCTGCCCAACGACACCCTCGTCGGATACGCCCGTACCGCCGTCGACCTGCGCGCCCGCATGATCGACTACAACAGCAGTTCCATCGCCATGAGCTACCTGGAAGCCCTGTTCGAGGGCATGCCAGCCGAATACGGCACCATGACCCCGGACCTGCTGACGGCGATCCACAACGTCACCGGCAGCCCGTGGCGCATCGGCGAACCGTACATCGTTGCCCCCGCCATGACGGCGATCATCGCCGCCGCCGCAGAGGCCCTCGACCTGTCCGGTGAGGTGCTGCCCGACGACATCGCCCCCGACGACCAAGGCGTCGTGTTCTTCCCCGAACCGCTCTACCACCGTGGTCACACCGGCAAAGTCTCCTCGATCGGTGCGATCACCTGGTCCCGCGTCACCAGCACCACGGGGCGGTCGTCCTGGGTCGTCGCCGGATGGGCCGACCAGCACGACCAGTACGACCCGTCGGTCGCCCGCCGCCGCGCCGACCTCGCGCACTGGCCGGACCTCGCCCGCCTGCTCGGCCCCTACCTGCTGTCCGACTACACCGAGATCCCGATCGGCCGCCCCGTCGAACGCCCCGAACTCCCCGTCGTCGACGACGCCGAACACGACTGGGAACCCACCCCGGACGGCCGGTTCTGCATCGACGAGGCCACCGCCCGTACCCGAGGCTGTACCGCCATCGCCTACGCCTTCTGGTGCATCCAAGCCCAACCCTTGGCCACCGTGGCCGCCGCCCCGATGGACCGACCGGCCCGCCGCCGCGCCGCCCGCGCCGCCATCAAGCACGACACCCGCGTCGTCATGCTGCGCCGTACCAGCCCGCTCGCCGAGCCCGGCGACGGCGAACCGAAGTGGCACTACCGCGTCCGGTTCGTCGTACGCGGCCATTGGCGGCGCCTGACCGACCGCGACGGCAACCCCTACCGCATCTGGATCAACGCCCACATCAAAGGCCCCGACGGCGCGCCCCTGCTGCACGGCGAGAAAGTAGCCGTCCTCGCACGCTGAACGCGCCCTCCCAGCATCCACGACATCCCGCCTCCAACTGATCCCTCACAGAGCGGAGAAATCAACGATGACCGACACGACCGTCGGCCGGCCCGTCGACGACACCGGCGACTCCGGCTGGATCGCCGCGTGGCTGAGCCCCGGCGACCTCTACCGAGGCGAGCCTCTCACCGACCAGGAAGGCGGCATCGAGCTGTTCGACGGCTCGATCCTTGCCGGCTCCCAGCGCGGCCTCGCCCAACTGGGCCACGCCCTCGTGCAGCGCTTCGACGCTCACGACACCGCCACCGCCGAGCCCGCTGCCAGCGACGAGCACGGCACCGCCGCCCTGGTGGCCGTGCTCGTCCCGGCCGGCGCCACCGCCGCCACGATCGACGCGCATCTGGCCGCGCCGATGCGTTTGCTGCCCGCCGACCGGTACCGGCTCGGCGGTGAGTTCACCGGGGCCTGGGATCCCGGCTACAACCCGTGCACCGATCCGGCCAACTTGCGCGGCTGCGGCACCTGCGCGGCCACAGGACACCCCAGCCGGACCTGCCCGGCCTGCGGCGACGCCGGTCGCATACCGGGCACCGTCCTCGCGCCCAGCGACCAGTGGGTCGCCCACCCCGGCGACCTGATTCCGCTGGCCCGGCTACTCGACCCTGGGTGGAGATTCCCGACCGGCGAGAACCTCATCCCCCCTCGCGAGACCACCGCCCCGGATCTGTACGCCGACGACCGCTTCTACGGCCTGCGGACGCTGGACAAGTCCACCTCCGGCGAGATCTCCACCGGCCTGCGAACAGTCCTGAACGCGCTGCTGCGCCACCGTCGCCCGCTCGATGAGCCGTTCGACCCCGCCGACTGGCAACTGGCGATCGTGGCCGCCCGCAGCACGGACACCGCGCACCGGGAAACACCGGCCGGCACCGAGCCGGTGACGACCGGACACGAACGCCAGTACGAGCCCACCGCCGGGCTGCGTCGCTCGCTCACCTACCGCGACCTGCTGATCGAGATCACGGAGCAACTGCGGTACGTGCCCGCCGAACACACCGCCGAGGTGCTGGACACGCCGGTCCAGGTCGATCTGGTCGGAGGTCACACGACCCTGGCGCACATCACCGTCGAGGAGGGTTACGCCGCCGATGCGGACGAGGATCCGTCCGAAACCCAGCCATGGCAGCTGCGGCTGACCCCCTGGCTGGTGTGAGGACGCTGTGTGGCCGGCCGTCCAGGGCTAACCCGGACGGCCGGCCACCCGCCATGCCGAGCGGAACCCTTCCCCCCGTGCGGCCGGACCCGGGTGCCCCGGCGGGCTGCTCATCCCGATGCCTGCGGGCCGACGCAATGCCAACCGATCCGGGCCGAGTGCCGCACCCACAACCCAGCCCGACGCCTGTGATCAGCGACCACCGGTCGCGGATCACGCCTTTTGGAACGGAGTATCTGTTGCTCGACATCGACGACTGGCCGCTGCCGCGGTCGCTCACCATCGACCAGACGTTGCGGGATCTCACCGAACACGCCGGCTTCTACCTCGCCGAGGACGAATTCGACCAGACCTGCGCGGACAGCCCCCATCTGATCCTGCCGTGGATCGCCGCGGCGGGCCGCTACGCCACCACCGCATACCAGCTGCAGCTGCTGCACCGGCCCGTCGACTGGATGCGCCGCGAGTTGGCGCCCGACAGCGACCAGGAAACCGGGCAGCTCGCCACCTACGCCGACAACCTGCGCCGGCTCCTGGGCCAGCACAAAGAGCTGACCGAAGCGCAGGCCGCCGCCCATCGCGAGTTCCTGCACGCCTGCGCCCAGCTGGAGGCCTATAGCCTGTTGCAGGCCGACGACCGGCAGTGGCGCGAGATCCCGCTGATCGCCCGCGGGCTCACCGAGCCGACGACCGTGTCCGTGCCGGACAACGCCCGTGCCCCCTGGCCCCTGGTCAAAGCCGGCCCACGGCTGATCAACGCGCTCGTCGACCTGCGAAGCGAGCCCGACCCCGGTGCCCCGGTCCTGCGGGGCGCCCTGGCCGGCATCGTGCGGCTCGACCACGACGGCACCACAGCGTGGCTGCTGCCCGACACGAACCAGCAGTACTGGCTGCACGGCTTCGCCTGGACGGACCCGCGAAACTGCACGGCGAATCCCGAAACGGAGGAACGATGACCTACCAGCCGGGGCAGCGGATCACGCTGGTGTGCACCAACGATCCGCACACCCGTCTTCGGCCCGGCGACACCGGAACCGTCGTCGGGCACGACCCGCACCAGCAGACGGTCTACATCGCCTGGGACAGTGGCTCCACCCTCGCCATGTGCCTCGACGCCGGAGACCGCATCGCACCCGCCGCCGTCGACCCGGCGGCCGACAGCCGCGACGATCCCGCGCCGCCGGCCGCGACGATGCTGCGCCAGTGGTACGACGCCGGAGCCCAGCACGGCCGCGACACCGGCGACCGGTGGGCACACACCACCTTCGCCCGGTGCGCCGCCGCGGACGCCGTGGCACTGGCGCACCGCCTGCTGACCGGCCTGGACAACACGGACGACGACATCGCCGATCTGCTGCCCGACATGGCCGGCTCGGGTCGCAGCATCTTCCCCGCCCAGGCGGACGTGCCGGCGGAGCACCATCAGGCGGCCGTCGACGCGTACGCCGACGGCTACGACGACACCGTCCTCGAACGCGTCGCCGTGCACTGTCGAACGGTGCTCGCGTTCCCGGACCAGCCGTGGCAGATGCTGCCACACCTGCACCCCGACCAGATGCGGGTCGGTGCCGTCGGCGTGTTCGCCGGCAGTTGGGCGGGGCGGACCGGCCCGCTCGGCCTGGCCCGCGTCCCGGTCGGGTTCGCCGGAACCCTGCTCGAGGTCGGCCCCGACGGGCGGGCGGTGTTCGCCTGCGACAGGCAGGTCGCCGAGGCGATCGTCGCGGACCAGCAACGCCAACGCGACCACTGGCTGCGTGCGCTGATCAGCCTCGGGGAAGACCCCGACCTGTGCGCCGCCGCGATCGAGCAGTCCTACGCCACAGTGCGGTTCGACGGCGCCACCCTCGTCATCGACGAGACGTCGCTGCCCGACGTCCCGGAGACGGTGACCCGGATCGACCCAGACCTCGACGGCCGGTACGTGGTGATGGGCGGGGTTTGGGACTGGCGGCCGGTCGACCCCCAGCTGTGCGACCGCATAGCCGGCGACGTCCCCGCACCCAGCGGGCGGCACGATTCGTGCCGCTGACTCACGCGGTTCGTGGAAGGAAGAGGTTGCACCCGGTTCCCGGGCCCGACGACCAACGAGGGAGCTGACCTCTACGCCTGCTCGGCGTCGCCCTCATCTCGGCGGTGGGCCTTCATCCACACCTCAACATCATCGGTCCGCCAGACCTTGCCCTGCGCCAGATCGGCGACCGGTGCCGGGAAGTCCGCACGACTGGTGATCTGGTAGGCACGCTGGCGGCTCACACCGCCCAGACGGATACGGATCTCGTGCGCGCCCATGAGGCTGATCAACTTCGTCACACCCACGACTCTAGGCTAGTGACCAGGGGCCTGTCACGACGCTAGTTGTCGCCCGACAGGCGGCGAGAGATCCGCGACAAGTCCCTTGGCCGGGCTACCCGCCGGACTGCCGGCCGTCCGGGCAACCGGTAACGTCGGGCCGGCCAGTAAGGGAGGTGCCGTGTCCAACAACGATGCCCCACCCAGGTTTGTCCCGCCCAACGACGACCACATCGACCCCACGGAGGCGGCGCAACGATTCTTCGAGGCGTTGAAGACGGTCGACAAGGAACACCCCGACGTGCGGCTCATCTCCGCTCACGCCGCAGTCACCGTCGCCGCAGCCCTGCACGACTACGAGGACGTCTCGGAGGAGAACGATCGGCTCACCGCCCAGAACCGCAAACTGGCCGCCCGGGTCGCCCGGATGGAGCAGGCGGCCAAACAGGCCAAGCGCAACCTGAACGAGGCGGTCGCCGCCGCCGGCGAGGCACGCACCGTCCTCAGCGCTGAACGCCGCCTGCGGCGGCGCGCCGAACAGGCCCGCGACCAAGCGCTGACCGCCAGCGCTCCGCAACCGGCCAGGGACGGCGGCGAGATCGGGCAGCTGCGCGCCGAGCTCCAGCAGGCCCACACCGAACTCGACGAACTCGTCGCTACGGTCGAGGCAGCCGACATCGAACGCGACGCCGCGATCCAGCGACACGCGATGCTGGCGATCCGGCTCGCGACGCTGGACATGGAGGAGCAAGACCAGCCGGTCGAACCACCGGCAGCGGCCAGCTTCGCCGAGGTCCTCGCCCACGCGGAGCATCCGCTCCTGGTGCTGAGCCTGGACCAGTCGATCACCAAGGGGCTCGACGAGCACACCCACGCGTCTGGGTGGCGCCGAAGCGTCGCCGCCACGCTCGCGACCATGATCGCCTACGCCACCGTGAAATCCGACGCCCGGCAAGCGGGACAATCAGCCGGCCCTGACCTGGCCGACCTACGGGCCTTCACCCGCAGCGGTCACGATCATGTGCAGATATCTCCCACCCGTGTCGCACTGTCGGAATCGGTCGCCGTCACCGGCACCGACCGGCTGGCCCAGCAGCGCAGGTTCCCCGTGCCGCGTTCCGTCGATGCGGCCGGGACCGCGCTCGTGCTCGCGCACGTCCGTATCGGCCGACGACCTCCGGCACCACGGTTGTACTACCTCGACCGTACCGACATCCCAGGCGACGGCAAGATCTACGTCGTCTATCTGGGCCCGCACCTGGACAACCGCCTCACCAACTGAGCCGAGCGACGACGACGATCGTGTAGCCGACCACTCACTGCGGTGCCGCAGTGAGCACAGCGGAAAGATCCGAATTGCCGTCGCGCAGACTGAGGTCGCACGGATCCGGGAGCGAACGGACCAGCGATCCGCGCCGCGACACGCCAAGCTGCTGACCAGGGGCACGCCTGGCTCACTCCGGGGAAGGGCGCTCTGTCCGGCAACGGCCGCAGCGTCGGCGCCCCGTTCTCGGCAACAGCCGAACGCTGTCGCGGCAAACCGCGCCACCTGCATCGTCAGGCCCGGCAACCGCATGCACCTGCGGGAGGGACGGCTGCGGGACCTGGTCGCCGAGACCCGCGCCGCGCAAGCACTCATCGCCTGCGGGGTCCACTCTGCCGCACTTCCAGTATCCGGATGCCAACCGCGATCTGCCGCGGCGTCGCCAAGCCGGGAATGCGGCTCGCCTCCAGACCTACTCACACACGCGTACCAGCGACGATCTCCACCGCGTCAACCCAGCAAACCACTCGACAGAATCGAGGACCAATCCATGACCGGCACCGACGACGTCATGCGACGTCAGCAGGAAGTGATCGACCGGCGCGGGTGGGCGGTCACCGCCGTCTTCCCGACCGCCGACGACCCAGGCGCCCCGTTCGCCTACACCATCGGGCTCACCGCCCACGGCCACCCGGAACTCATCATCGCCGGGCTCGACCCCGCAACCTCCCAGATGCTGCTCGACGACCTCGCCCAGCGGGTCTTCGACCGCGCGGAGCGGTTCACCGCCGGCCAACGCATCAGCGACCTGCTGCGCGGCTACGACGCCGTCATCATCGAGGGACCCGCCACCGAGGCGCTGCATCCCGGTACCGCGTTCGCCCGGTACGGCAAGGACCGCGTCACCCTGCAGCAGGTGGTCTGGCCCGACCAGCACGGCCGGTTCCCGTGGGAGCCGCAGTACGCCATCGACCCGCAAGCACAGCCGCTGCTCGGTCGGCCGTAGCCAGCACCATCCTCGGCTCCTGCGCCCTGCTCGGCGAAGCGATCACCGCCAGCCGTGCTTCGCACCGCCGACATCGGGGTGTGCACGGCCTCACCGACTCCTAACTGGACGAGGCGGCGCACCTGCTCGGCATGCGCTGACGCAACCGCCGCAGCAAGCACCGCCCAAACCCTGAACGTCCGTCCCACCCCGGCCTCGGGGGAACCGCGCCGCCAGCGTGTGGTCCGCCCCCGGCCTCGGGGTGGACTACGTCGGCACCGGTTTCCCCGAGCCGCCCGCCGCGCCCGCACCCGGGCGCCCGACGAGAAATGGGGAAACCGCACATGCGACCCGTCACCTGCACACCAGGCGCGCCCCGCGATATCGGCGGCAACCGCGCCACGCCCCGTGGGATGCGCCGCACCCCTGACCAGGTTGGCCCGGCCGGACCGAAGGCGGCCTGCCATGGGTGAGCACGTCACCATCGAACACGGCCACGACGTCGCCATCGACGTTCACGGCTGGGTCGCGCAACGCGTCGGCGACGACCTCACCGAGCTGACCGCGTCGCTGCACAACTGGGGCCGGCTGCAACACCTCACCTACAGCAGCCTCGACTGGATCACCCGCGCCGAACTGTGGTGCCAGGCCCGTGGATACGACATCGGCGAGAGCGGCCCGATCCTGCACGACCACTACCAACTGTCGGCGCCGGTGACGTTCCTGCTCGCGGTCGCCGGCGACCACGGCACCATCGCGATCGTGTCGGTCGACGACGAACCGCCGACGGTGTACCGCGACATCACCACCGACGAGGGCTACTGGTACCAGGTCGACAGCCTCGACATCGCGTGCGGATGCGGGCGCCGCTGGAACTGGACCGGTAACGAGCTCATTGACGCGGACGGCGCCGCGACCACCGTGGCCGCCGTGTTCGGCGACACGCCGCACACGCCGTTCACGCCCTGCCCCGACTGCGCCGCCTACGACAACCAGCTGACCGACGAGCTCTGCCCCACCCCGGGAGCCGACCCGATCCTCTGCCCGCACTGCGGCAAGCGCTGTGACCTCGAACTGGCCGCCGTGGCCACCTACCCGCAGCAGCGACCCCACGCGGTCCAGGTGACCGAGACGGTGGACTACACCGGCTGGGTGCTCGCCGTCGACCCGGACGACGCCGACGACCAAGCCCACCGGCTACTGGCCGAAGGCAACCAGAACCCCGGCATCGGCCACCTCGAGGTGATCCACCGCGACGTCGAGGTCATGGCCAACGACGGCCGCGATACCTGCTGGCGGTGCCGCACCGATCCGAACACACCCAACCCCGCCTGCCCGCACCCGGCACCGCGCAGCAGCACCGCCGGACGAGCCGCCAACGCCGGCACACCCGCACTGAATTTCGACCCGCTCGCCGCTACCGCCTGGCTGCGCGCCTCCCACCGTGAGCACCCCGGCACCACCAACGCTGCCGTGTTGGGCGTAGACGGGGAGGACTTCGGCTGCAGGACGGACGGCTTCCTCAACACCCTCGACGACCTCCTGGCCGCTAACCCCGCCGGGCTGGTCCGCCGGGCCGACGTGCAGGCAGTACAGATGTGGCGCATCGACGACGGCGACGCCCCCGACCAGGGCGCGGTGATCACCGTGGACCTCGCCAACGATGTTCGCCTGGCCACCGCATACCAGGACATCAAGCACATCGCCGACCGTGACCTGCGCGGAATCGCGGCCGCGGTATCCGCCCTGGCCCACATCGCCGGGCAAGTATCCGACGTGGTTCGCACCTACCAGCGCATCACGCCCGCCTACCAGCCGTAACTCGGCGATCGGCGCAAGTCCCGGCGTGGGCGGCACCAGCCGTCCACGCCTGGCCGCCGTCGCCGTGCCCCGCCCGCCTCGCGGCCGGCGCCGCGAGCCCCAACCCGGTGGTGAAGCGATGCCTACCCGAATACGAAACGAATCCGCCCTGGGCGTCTACCTGTTCTCCTGGATCAGCGCGACCGGGGCGCGCTGCGAAGTCTGCTGGGGTGAAGGACTCGACGCGCCGCTGTTCTCCTACTGGATCATCGCCCAAGCCCGCATGAGCCCACCGCTCGCCGTCGTGAACCCGCAGCGCTTCGGCTGGACGACACCACGGAAGATCACCGACTTCATGGCGTTCGCGCAGCGGTTCGCGGATGCCTGCGAAGAAGAGCTGTGATGGCCAGGACCACCCTCCAGCAGCTCACCAGGCGACGGCGCAGGAACGGTGCGGCCCGCCGCCACGGACGGCTGGACCCTCACCTACCGGGGCGACCAGGTTGCCGGGCGCTTCAAAGCCCGCCGTCGGCGTCTTCAAGACCGCGTGACGCGCTCCTGTGTGTGGGCGATGGCCTGAACACCGATTGCCCGGAATACAACGTCGACCACCCGCCGCCGCGACGTTGACGCACTGGCCACGTTGACGGCGCACCTCGCGCACCTCTCACCCGCGCCGGGCCGGTGATGGCACCGGCCCAGCCGATCATTGCTGCGCACCGTTCGTACGGCCCGCCGCCGCGCGCGACGACGGTGGGCCCGTGCATCGCGGCCGTCACCATCCTGGTCCACCGACCGGCACCCATGTGCGTACAGCCCGCGTCCGCCACCACCCAGCACCCCACCCCGGTCCGCAGATGCGGAAGACCCGACACACCTGCACACCCGACCACAAGGGACAGCCAAATGCCTTCCAGCGAACCATCCAACAACCCGTTCGACCCGGACAACCGCGCCTACCAACGCTGGCAGAAACTACTCGACCAGCACTTCCACGTCCTAGTGTGGACCATCGACGACAGCAACCGTCCAGCACTGGTCACGATGAAGGACCCCGACAGCGGCGACGCCTTCACCGTCGCCATCCTGGATTCGGCGGAGGTACGTGATCCACACGTCCTGCTCACCGCCACGGCCGCCGCGCACCTGTCGGCCTACGGGCCGTTCGACGGCGCCCCGGCCGCCGCTTCCGCCGCGCCGAGCCTGGCCCGTGCCCGCACCAACATCCGCGCCACCTGCCCGGTGCCGCTGCACAACCCTGATGGGCCGTCCCTACCGGACAGCATGTGGCGGGCCATCCCCTCCGCGCTCGCCGGCATCCAACCCGCGCCCGACGACGCGCCACGCGCCGCACTGATCCTGCTGGACCGCGCCACCTGGCGGGTGGCCGCCGTCGGCCCGTTCACCGATCCCGCAGCCGCCGAGCGGTGCCGGCCGGCCGGCGAGCCGGCCGCCGTCGACCGGCTGGTCATCGCGCTGCAGCCCGCCCCGCCCGCGGAGCCCACCGCAGCCGTCCTCTAACGGCACGGCGCACTCACAAGAGCCAGACACCAGGTGCTGATCGTTCGGCACGGCCAACGGACTTCCACGATGTGGGCGTGCGCCAGGGCGGGGCGGATCCGAGGAGTACGCGGGTGCGGCGACACGGGGGGATCGCCGCACCCTGCGTGCCGATGAGCGTACGTGTTGCCGCCATCTGCGGCATCCCTCTTTGTGGTGGTCGTTCCCGTCTCATCGCACGCATGCGGCGGGAACGACCGGCGGTGTTGCTACGGTCGGCGGCGTGCGCACACGGGTGACAGGTGTCCTGCTCGATCAGGACCGGGTCCTGCTGCTGGATCAGGACACCGACGGGTCCAGGCGGTGGTCGCTGCCGGGCGGCACGGTCGAAGACGGAGAGTCCCTCGCTGCGGCGCTGGTACGGGAGATGCGCGAGGAGACCGGTCTCGATGTCGAGGTCGGCAGGCTGCTGTACGTGTGCGATCACACTGCGGCGAGCGTCGTGCACCTCACCTTCGAGGTGCGTCGCGTCGGCGGCACGATCGGGGCGATCGCCGAGGGTCTGGACACCCGCCAGATCCGCGGTGTGCAGTTCGCCAGGCTCGGCGACCTGCCCGCGCTGGGGTTCGGCCAACGGTTCGTCGAGCTTGCCGTCGCCGGCTTCCCCTCGGCCGGTTCGTATTTGGGTGCGAAGGCGGCCATCGGGCTGTAGGACCTGGGGCGCGCCGCAGGTGATCGCCTGCCGCGAAGGATCTCAGGCGTGGAGGTCTCCGCCGGCGACCAGGCCCGGCCGCTGATGACGCGGTTGCGCAGGTCGAGGCGGATCCCGATCGGATCGGGTGGGCGGGGCCGAGCGTGGACCGGCCCGCAGCGGCGATGCAGGCTGCGGCGGAGACCAGCGGGACCCTCCCCGGTTTCCCGTTCGGCGCATCGCCACCACAACGAGTGCCCCCAGGGAAAATCGCCGGATGACATGGGACAAATACGTGTCACGGTCTCCTGGCCCGTGTTCGTTGAGGCCGGGCGTCCGCCTATGAGGACGAAATCCGGCCCTTTTTTGCGTTCCGGGGCAGGAGATCAGGGCACCTGGAGCGATCAGCGACGGCTGGCAGACGGCGCCAAACCGCGTCCTGGACGGGTGATCGTGGCGCGCTGTGGGCTACCGGGGACTGCCGTTGTGGGCCGGCTTCGCCCCGTTGGTGCCGTTCGGTGAATCTGTCCCGGCGCTGGCGCGGAACTCCTCCAGGTAGCGGCGCACCGTGCGTTCTGACGTGCCGACCTCCTCGGCGAGGGTGGTCGGGTGCTTGGTCGGGTCTTTCAGGTAGGCGTCGACGACCGCCTTCCTGGTGGCGCCGCGCGGCCGGCGCTGCCGGCCGTCGTCGCCGGGACCCTCGTGGTCACCGACGTCGTCGCCGCGCTGCGACTCATCGTCGGTGTCCGGGCCGTCGTCGTCTGGCGGCTCGTCGGTGACGGGTTCGTCGTGCCAGGTCGGGTCGTGGTCAGCGCCCTGTTCGGGCTGGTCGCCCGACCCGGGATCGGCTGGATCGGCCGGTGGCGGCTCGCCGAGGACGGTGCCGTCGACCGGTGTGGCGTTCGCCGGCGTGATGGGTGTGTTGCCGGCCCGTCCCGCTGCCAAAGTTTCGGCGGCGGGCGGCGCCGAGCGGGCCTGCGGCGGGACGGGCGTCGTCGCCGGCGGATCGGATCGCTCCAGGTGCAGCCGGGCGGACAGCTCGACCAAGCTGATGCTGGCGACCACGATGAGGCCGTCGACGGACACGGGCAGCAGGTAGGCGGACAAGCCCGTCTCGCCATACCGTGCGGCCACCCCGGCCATGTGCCAATAGGAGACCCAGGCGGCGATCCCGGCGATCGTGGCGGTGGCGATCAGCCGGGCCGCGGCCAGCAACCGCCGGTGCACCGGAACGCGGGAGATGAACTCGACGGTGAGTAACAGCGCGATCGGTGGCCAGGCGGCGATCGCCTGGCTGATCGGGTGGGGTTGGGCGTGCAGGACGTTCGCCCCCACTGAGGCGGCAACGCCGATGATCAGGGCGGCCCGGACCGCCCACCGGATGTTCTTCAGGCTGCGGACGGTGGCCGATGTGGTGGGCCGGTGCAGGGTCCGCCACGATCGGCCGGCGGTGGACACGAGGGTGGGCAGGGGGACGGCGCTCATGCGGCGGCGCCGGGGTTTCGGCGGGCGCGGCGGCGCACGTCGTCGGTGAGCGCGCCGGCCAGTTCGCGGGTCTCGTCGGTGGGTTCGGTGTCGAGTTCTTCCAGCCGGTGGGTGAGCTGGGTGAGCCGGGCGGTGATCGCGTCGCTGTCGTCGAGATCCGCGTGGCAGCGCATCGCCGCCTGGTACGCCTGCTCCGCGTACGGGTCGTGGCCGATGGCGGTGTCCAGCACGGCGAGGGCCTGCTCGGGCTGGTCGCGCAGTGCGTCGGCGAGGGCGAGGTGGGCGTCGAGGGCTTGCCGGCGGACCGCTTCGCGGTACGGCTCGGCCCACTCGTAGCGGGTGCCGTCGGCGAGCGGGCCACGGTAGGCGGCGACCGCTTGCCGTAGTGCGGCGATCCGGGCGTCGCCGGTGGCGGTTTCGGCGGTGGACAATGCGTCACGCAGGCGCCACAGGTCGACGTCGAGGGCGTCGCGGTTGAGCAGGTACCGGTGCCGGGGGTGGGTGATGTAGGTGGCCGATCCACCGGTGCGCCGCAGGGCGAGGCGCAGGGCGTAGACGTAGGTGTGGATGCGGTTGGGTGCCTTGGACACGGTGGCGTCGGGCACCAGGTCCTCCTTCATCGCGTCGATGGTGGCGCCGCCGCCGCGGGCAATCAGGTACACCAGCAGTTCCATGGCCTTGGCGCGCAGCGGCTGTTCCTGGTCGGCGCCGACGATGGTGGGCAGGCCGAGGACCTGCACCGCGACGACGCCGGGCCCGTCGGCCGCGTCGTCGGTCTCGCCGTCGTCAAGTTCCTGATCGTCATCACCGGCCGACCCCGAGAGTGCAGGCACCGGAGTGCTCGGGCTTTCTGGAATCGCGCCGATCGTCGGGGAATCACTCGCCTCTGCGGGCGGCGCGGCGCTGGTGACCTGGCCGGGGGTCGCGGCGTGTTCCGGCTCCTGCGCGGGCGCGTCGGCGTCGTTCGCCGCCTGGTCGAGATCGTCGGCAGCGGTCGACGGTGGAACGAGGGCGACTGGCGTGCGCGGCGGCTCGGCGGGTGCCGGCGGTTGGGGCAGGCCGGTGTGGGACTCGGCGAGCGTGGGCAGCAGCCCGGCCGCCTCGGCGGCCGTGATGACGGTGAGACGGCCGACGTCGGCGGGGTGGCTGCCGTGCCGGGAACCCTCGCCGTCGGCAGCGGTGGTGGTGCCGTCGCCGGCCACGACGACGGTGCTGCCGTCGGGCCATGCACCGAGCAGGACCCCGTGGATGTCCAGGCGCTGGCCCTGGGAGAGCAGCGCGGCGATGCGAGCCCGCTCGTGCGGAACGGTGGCGTCGGCCAGCAGCAGGACCGGAGGCAGTGGCTCCTCGTACGGGTCGGCGTCGCGCAGTTGCGCGACGGTGTCGACCTCGTGGCCGTACACCATGCGGGTCCGGTGCAGCGTCTGCTCTTCGAGCAGTTCCAGGGCCTCGGCCAGGTCACCGGTCACCGTCAGCCGTGGCGTGTCCGGCACGTTCACCGCGGCGGCGCCGAGCAGGGTGGCCAGCGTCGCGGCGGGCAGCACCACGCTGGAACGCCCGTGCGGGTCGTCGAGTCCGCCGGCGGCGAGCGCGGCGGTGAGGAATCCACGCGCTGCGGCCTCGGCGCCGGCGCCGGTGAGCCCCAGCCCGGCCGGTGGCCATGCAGTGAGCATCGGATTGCCGAGGGCGGGCAGGTTCAGCGGCGGCGCAGGGCTCTGCTCTGGCGTGTCGGTTTCGTCGGGCAGGTCGGCGTCGGTGAAGCCGTCCTCGTCGAGGGCATCCTCGACATCCTCGGCCTGGTCGAGGAGATCGTCGGCCGCGTCGTCGTCGTGGAGGTCGTGCAGACGGTTGTCGGTCTCCGGCACGGGGGTGCGCAGGCCACGTCGTACGCGGGTCACCACCTCGGGCAGCGGCGTCAGGTCCGGGTCGTCGAGCCGGGTGTGCGCGCTGGGTGGGCGGGGTGTGTAGCGGCGGCGGCGCAGCCGCCACACCACGGCGGCGGCGGCGGCGATGGCGAGCGCAAGGCCGAGGTCGACCCAGCTGTCGCCGGTCAGCGACACTCCCGGCGGCGACGAGCGGTCCGACTGCGACGGTGCGGTGTCGGGTGTCGCACTCGCAGACGGAGCGGCGGTGGCCGTGCCGGTGGCCCGCACTGACCCGGTAGCCGACGGCCTCGCCGAACTCGGGACGTCACCGGCCACACCGTCGTCGCCCGGCACACCGGTGGGCTCGGCGGTGGCCGGGCGGGACGACGGCTGCGCCGTGGCGGTCGGCTCCGCGGAGGCCGACGGTGCGGGGGCCTGCGGGGTGCTGGGCGGCGACGTCGGGGTGGCCGTGGGTGGCGTGGTCGGCGTAGTGGTTGTGGCCGGAGGGATGAATGTGCGGGGTTTCGCGCCGGCGGGCGGCGCGGCGTCGTCGGGCAGGACCAGGTGCCAGGTCGGCTCGATGTGGTCGCCACCAGCCATGCGGTGGAGGCGGCCGTTGCCGTCGTAGCGATCCTGGTTGAGGTGGTAGATCTCCTTCCAGCGGTGCGCGTCGCCCAGCCACTGCTGCGCGAGGTCCCACAGGGTGTCGCCCCGCTGCACGATCACGGTGTACTGCGCGCCGCCGGCGGTGACCGTCAACGGCCCGGTGCGCGCGGCGAGCGCGAACCGGGGCGAGTCGGTGGATACGCCGTCGAGGCTGGCCGGCGACGCCGCGGGCAGTGCCCGCGGCGCGGCGTCGGTGCCGGCGGCAGGGCGCAGGTCGGGTGGCCAGGCGGCAACGGGGGCAACCGCCTGGCCAGTCTGCGAGCCGCCGGCGGTCCCGGCGGCATACGGGGTGTGGGCCGGTGTCGGCGCGATGACGGCGACGGACGCGGCTGCGGGGCCGGCGGCGAGCCCGGCGACCAGCAGCGCGGCCAGGGCCTGCATCGGGGAGATCAGCCGGATCCGGCGGGCCGGCTGTCCGCGGCGGGCGGCGGCCAGTTCGACGGTGAGGGCGTGGACGAACGCGGCCCAGACCAGCCACAGCGCGACCGCGAGCAGGCCGACCACGGCGGTGTCGGGGAACCCGCCGGCGAGGATCGCCGCGATCTGGTCCCAGGTGGTAGGCAGGTCGTCGGGTAGTGGCCAGCCGATGAAGGTGACCAGGCCGGCGGGGATGCCGGCGACCACGGCGAGTAGGACGAGTCCGCTGCCGGTGCGGACGGCGATCCGGCCCAGCCGGTGCATCAGCAGCATCGCTGCCCTCCCTGTTGTGTGGTGGGGCCGGGTTCAGCCGGCTTCGGTGACGGTGGCGGTGGCCGAGGCGGTGGAGGTCACGGTGACGGTGGCGTAGCCGAAGTAGCGCAGGGACGGGGTGGCCTGTTTGCTGGTGGCCGTCACGGTGATCTCGGCCAGGGTGACCTTGTCGACGGTCCCGGTGGCGCCGGCCGAGCGCAGGTACTGCTTGGCGGCCTGTGCGGCGCGGGCCGGGTCCAGGCGGACCTTGCCGGTGGTGCGGTAGTGGGTGAGGTCGATCTGCTGTGCGCCGGCGCGGGCGGCGGATTGGGCGAGGCTGTAGCCGTGCGACCGGGCGGCCAGGACGGTGGCGCCGCCGTAGAGGGCGGCGGCGAGCAGTAGGCCGATCACCGCGATGTACAGCACCTGGATGGTCACCGCGCCGGTATCGTCGCGCAGCGGCAGCAGCAGCCGGCGGCGTTGGGCGGGCGTGACCGGTGGCGGCGTGGACTCAGGCATGGCCGGTGTCCTCCGGACGTTGTACGCCGCCGACCGGGCCGAGCGAAACGTACCGGTATACGTCGATGGGGCTGGTCGCGCTGGCTTTGAACGTGGCGCTGCCCGGCAGCCCGATACCGGTGAGGCCCCGCGTCGTGACCGTGCAGGAGACCGTGACCCGGACATTCCCGCCGCGGCGGAACCCGCCGGTGGCGACGTCGATCGAGAGGCGGGCGCAGCGGCCGGCGAGGTTGGCCCTGGCTGCGTTGGTGGCGGCGCTGGTCGCCGCGTTTGCGTTGCGCGCCAGCGATCCGGCCCGGGCGCCCGCGGAGGCTGCGGCGTTGACGTCCAGGTTCGCGCGTCCCATCGTGTACGTCGCGGCGACGAGCAGGACGACCAGGACGAGCATGGGTATCCCGATGGCCATCTCCACCGCGACCGTGCCCTGGTCACCGCGGAGCCGCCCCGCGGCCTCGGTGGCGGCGTGGCGCAGCCGTAGCGGGACGCGGCTGGTCCGGGGCATGGTGGTCATGGCTTGGTGACCCGTTCGGTCGGTGCCTGCACGGTGACGGTGATCGGAATGGGCAGGCCGTGCGTCTTGCCGCGGATGGTGACGGTGGTGGTTTGGGCGCCCCGTTGCGCGGTCACCTTCGGGTTGTCGACGAACCAGCCGCCGAGCTGGCCGAGCAGTTCGGTGGCGTCGGCTTGGCCGGCGCCGGCGCTGCCGCCGTCCACCCGGGCGGTCTGCACGGCATGGTCGGCGGCGGCGTGGGCCGCCAGGCTGCCCATGCCGTAGAAGAACGCCTGGACGACCAGCAGGAGCAGCCCGACGATCACCGGGGCGCCGATGGCGAACTCGACCGCGGTGGACCCGCGGTCGTCGCGCCAGCGACGCTGCCAGGACACGAACAGTGTCCTGGCAGCGCCCGGTCGGCGGCTGTGGCGCATGCGGTAACCCTCCCGTCGATGCCGTGCGGGCTACTTGAAGACCCAGCCGCTGACGACGGTGGCGACGCCGGTCTTGTAGGCGCCGTACACGGCGAGGATGACCACCGCGCCGAGGCCGATGCCGATGGCGTACTCGACCGAGTGGCTGCCCCGGTCAGGTTCCTGCCGCAGGTTCTCGCCGCGTTCGTGCAGGGTGGTGGTGAGGCGGGCGGCCAGCGCCCGCAATGTGCGGACCATGAAAATCGGTTCCTCCCTGTGATCGGTGGGGGCGGCTACGGTCCGGACTGGAACGCAGCCATAGCCGGGTAGATGAGAGCGAGTAGGAACACGCTGGTCAGCGCCATCAGCGGCACCGACATGCGTTCGGTCGCGGATTCCGCCTTGGCCTCCAGGTCGGCGATCAGCCGGTCGGAGAGACTTTCGCCGCGTTGGATCAGGGCGTCACGGATCCGGCTGCCTTCCCCGGCGGCCAGGTGCAGACTGCCGGCGAGCTGCTCCAGCTCCACGACGCCGGTCTGCTCGCCGAGTTCCTGCATCGCCTTGGCGATGGGAATGTGGTTGTCGCGGGCGAAGGCGAGGGTTTCGCGTAGGCGTTGCGCCGCCCAGCCGGCGGCGTTGCGGGAGGTGCTGGTCATCGCCTGCTCGATGCCGGCGCCCGCTGCCAGGGAGGTGGGGATGACGTCCAGCAGCGCGGCGAGGGTGTAGCGCATCAACAGCCGGCGCTCTTCGGCGTCCTCGCGCACCGACAGTTCGGCGACGAGGTAGCCGCCAGCGGCGAGCAGCACGCTGATGGCGAGCGGCGCACCCCAGCCGATGCCGGCACCCATCACGTTCAGCGCGGCCACGGTGGCGGTGGGCGCGAACAGGCCCAGCGCCGCCAGGCCGAGCTGGGTGACCAGGAACTTCGTCGGGTCGCGTTCCAGGATCGCCAGGTCGAGCAGGGTTTGCGCCCGCGGCAGGCGAAGCTGGTACAAAGGGGCCGCGAGGGCGTGCTGGGCGCGTCGCACGCCTACCAGCGGCGGGTCGGGCGGTCGTCGCACCGCGTCGAGCGCCTCGGCTACGGACAGCCGCCTCGGGGCCAGGCTGGCGATCATCCAGGCCACGGCGGCGCCGAGTAGCGCACCGATGGCGATCATGGTGGTCATCGCGCCGTCACCTGCCCCGCTGCAACCGGATCGTCTTGGCCGGTGAGGATGCGCGGCATGTCGGGTATCCGGCCGATGCGCACCATCCACAGCAGGCAGGCGGCGAACCCGGCACCGAGCACGGCGAGGATCAGCTGACCCAGCGCGGTGTCGTACGGGCTCAGGAAGTCGCGGGCGAACAACACGAGACCGACCACGCTGAGCAGCACGACGGTGATGATGATCCTTACCGAGGTGCGGGTCCGTGCCCGGCCGGTGGCGATGCGTAACCGCGCCGACGCCTGCCGGCGCGCCGCGCGGCCCACCCCGGCCAGGCTGCCGGAGATGTCGCGGGCCTCGTGCTCGGCGGCCTGCAGCAGCACGTTGGCCACGAGATCGGCGGTCGGGTCCGCCATGTCGCGGGCGAAGGAGCGCAACGCCTGCGGCAACCGGATCCCGGCGCGTGGGGCGGCACCCAACGCGATGAGCTCGTCGCGGATCTCCGCCGGTGCGACGGCCGCGGTCTCGACGATGGTCTGTTCCAGGCCGGCGGCCGAGCGCAGCGTCCCGGACAGGTTCTCGGCCCACGCCGCGACCGCCTCCACCCGGGCGAGGTCGCGTTTGTGGGCGCGGTCTGGTCCGATCACCGCCGGCAGGGTGTAGGCGGCGATGCCGGCCAGGACCGCGGCGACCGGCCACCGGGTCGCCACACCGACCACGGCCGCGACGGCGAGCACTCCCGCCAGCCGCACCGCCGAGATCCCCAGATCCTGTCGGCGGGCCCGGCGGGTCCGGGGTCGCTTCGGGCGGGGCCGCAGCCCGGAGACCAGCAGCAGCACCGCCAGGGCGATCCCGGCACCGAGTAACGCGAACAGGGCACGCATCGCCGGTCACCAGCCCCGCAGCAGGTCGGGGTTGAACCCGGCCGCTGCCAACTCGTCGACGGTCTCGGCGCGGATCGGTGCGGCCGGCACGGCCGCGCCGTCGGGGCCGGGCCGCCAGATCTCGTTCGAGATCACCTCGGCGCCCTCGGCGTGCAGCACCTCCCGGATGCTGGACACCACCCGGTGGTGATTATTCGCCGACCACGCCAGGTGGACCACGAAGTCGACCGCTACCCCGACCAGTGGCGCGGTCGCGTCGAACGGCAGCCGTTCCTCCGACTGTGCCGCGTACACCATCAGCTTGGTGAAGGCCTGCTTGCTGCTCGAGGTGTGGATGGTCGCCATCGACCCGTCGGTGCCCTGCGACATGCAGTTGAGCAGCGGGACGACCTCCCCGCCACGGGCCTCGCCGAGGAACACCCGGTCCGGGGACATCCGCAGGGCGTAGCGGACCAGCTCGGCGAGGTCGACGCCGCCCTCGCCCTCCATGTTCGCCTCGCGGGCCTGAAGAGCCACACAGTCCGGGTGGTCCGGGTCCTGGTCGAGGGCCAGCTCGTCGGTGTCCTCGATGGTGATGATCCGCTCGCCCGGTCCGATCGCCTTCGCCGCGGCCCGCAGGAACGTTGTCTTCCCGGTGTAGGGGCCACCGCAGATGATCATGTTCTTGCGGGCGCGGACCGTCGCCGTGAGCAGGTCCCGCACCACCGGGTCCATCAGCTGGTGCTTGGCGGCAAGCTCGTCGAGCGAGGTGTGCAGCAGCGCGTAGCGGCGAATCGACACCGACGGTTCCCGGGCCAGCAGGGTGGCGAACATCCGCGACCCGTCCGGCAGCCGGACGCTGACCCGCGGCATGCCCCGGTCGAAGCGCCGCTCGTCCACCCCGGAGCGGGCGGCGATGTCACGTATCCGCTCGATCATCTCCTGCCGGGAGGTGAACAGCGGCGGCAGCTGATGCTTGCTGCCATCACTGTGCGCCACCCACACCACCGGGCCGTTGACGAAAATGTTCGTCACCCGGCGGTCGCGCAACAACGACTCGAACGGGCCCAAGGCGGAGAACGACTCGCGCAGCTCCACGGCAACGAACTTCTCGTCCGGCGGATCCAGCGGCATGCGCCCACCGGCAAGGCTGTCTCGGGCGTGCTGGTCCAGGACCTGGGACACCAGTCGGCTGACCTGCGCGTCACGTTCGGCCGCCGACATGTCAGTACCGGTCAGTCGCCGGGAGATCTCCGCGCGCAGCCCGGCGATGACATCCTGGTGCGGCGAGTTCTTCCACATGGTTGGGCTGGTCATGCCGCCGCCCCTCGACGACCGGTGAGCGTCGGCGGCGGCGCGATGATCGGCGGCACCGCGCCTTGGTCCGCAGCCCGCCACACGACGGTCTCGGCGCCTTCGGGTTCGGGCTCAAGCGCGCACAGCGCCGCGGCGATGCGGCGCACGGCCCGCGCCAGCTTCAGGCGCCGCCAGTTCGGGATGCTCAGCTGCCCCGTGAGCACGCCGGCTCCCCAACGGCTGTGCGGCACCGTGCCGATGACCGGTAGCCCCAGATCGCGAGACAACTCCGTGGTGCCGTGTCCGCCGTCGCCCGCGCCGACCAGCCACAGTTTGCCGGCCAGGGAGTGGGACAGCCACGGCAGCCGGGCACCCACCTGGGTCTGTTGGGCCAGGGTGGGCGCGGCCAGCAGCAACACATGGTCGGCGGCGGCGGCCAGCGCCACCGCTGGGCTACGGTGGTCCAGCCGGCCGACGTCGAGGATCACGGTTGACGTCGTGGCGGCCTGCCGCAACGCCTCCAGCCCGCGGTCGGCCAGAGTGAGCACCGACGCGGCGGCACCGTCACCAGGGATCGCCAGCACCACGTCGGCGCCCACGCTCAGCCGTTGCCGGAAGAAACCCGGGATCGGGCCCTGCCAGGTGGCCGCCGCCGCGAGCGCGGACAGGCCCGGCTCAGGATGATGGCCGAAGCGGGCCCACAGGTCACCACCGGCGGGATCGCACTCCACCAGCGCGGCATCTGGCCGCGGCCACAACGCGGCCAGGCCCAGACCCAGGGTCGTGGCGCCCGGGGCGCCCTTGCCGGAACCGACAGCGATCAGCATGCCCCGCTACCTCCCCACACCGAGCTGCACCAACGTCACGTCGCCGACCACGGACGCCAGCCGCCGCCCGTCCGCTGCGGCGATCAGCAGCGACACCGCGGTGTCACCGGACTGGTCCTTCGTCTCTTCGAGCGACCACACCGTGGCCTCGGCCTGCACCACCTGCGGCGTGCTGCCGCTGCCCGCTGCCGTCGCGGTGGGCACGATCAGCACCAGGACATGACTGCCGGACGTGATCCCCGACGGCAGCCGTCCCGGCTTCACGCCCACGGCCATCACCGACTGGCCCGCAGGCGGCCACGCCGCCGCGCCGAGCTGCGCTGGGGACAGCAGGGCTCCCGCGACGAGTGGGACCGCCGCGGTCCTGCCCACCACGCTGGCACGGTCGGTCTCGGGCACGGTGGTCACCGCGCTGTCGGCGGCAACCCGCACCACGACGAGGTCGGCCTCGGTGATGACCTGCCCGGCGTCTACCGGACGGGCGGTGGATAGGACCGGCAAGCGGGTGTCGATCCGGTCGGCGACAACGGCCCCGGCCAGTGCGAAGCCGAGGATCAGCACGACCGCGAGCAGGATGCGCAGCGGGCTGACCCGGCGTCGGAGCACCGGCCCGCGCGGTGTCGGTGTCGCCCCGTTGGCCGTCATGACACCGGTCCTGCCGGGTGCGGTGGGCAGCGTGGAAACGGGCATCGCGCTCACTGGGTACCGCCGTTGATCGCAGGGGCCTCGGCGACGATCAGCGTCGTCTGCGCCGTCGTGGTCAGGTTCGGCACCGTCCCGGACTGCCCGCCGCCGGCCCAGGTGACTATCCAGGTGATCGTCGCGGTCAGCGTGCGCGTGGCCGGCCGGTCATAGGTGTGCCCGCACGTCGGTGACGCCTTCTTCGGATCGGTGCCCGTCGTCCACGCGGTGCCCTGACCACAGGTGATCGACGCGCCGTCACCCAGCCGCCAGACCACCTTCGTCGGGGTGGCGGTCGCGGTCACCGACAAGCCCGGCACGGACGCGGTCGCCGACCGCGAACTCCACGACGAGCCATCGACCCACAACCACACCGGGACGTAGGACAGTACGTTGGCCTTCGACGCGTCCGGATTGGTGCGGATCGCGGGCGCCGGCAGTTGCAGCCTCGCTCGAGCAGTGCGCGCCAACTCCGCGGGATCGACCTGCGGGGCGGTCTCCATCCACATCGGCGGCGACGTCGACGGGCCGCCCTTGCCGTCACCGATGAGGCAGCTCAGCACGTACCAGGCGCCCTCACCAGCGCCCGCCGGCGGCGCTGGCTGCGGATCGACCCGCTCGTAGGAGCAGCCGGGGTCCAAGCCGTCGCCGGAGTCATCGCCAGAGTCATCGTCCGAGCCGCCGCCGTTGCCGCCGTTGCCGCCGTTCTCAGGGGTGCCGACGTCCACATTGCACTCGGCGGAATTTGGGTTCTGCTTGCAGTCCACCCCACCGACGCCACCATCAGCGAGGGCGGCCGTGCCAGTGGCGCCAAGAAGCAGGACAGCAGCAACAACGGCGCCTCGTGTAAGTGCTTTTAGCATGTATTAACCGCCTGTACTCCGAAACTGGTCACTTTCCAGCCATCGGCGCCGACATTCGTCACGGTTGCCTTCGTCGATCGACGCCCACCAGGGGTGTCGTTGGCGAGTTCACCGGAGCGCTTGTACACAAGGAACTTCGTGTCGTCGACGCAGTCGGTGATGGTCACCGACGTGGGATCGGCGTCAGGCGAAGCACCTGACGCCTGCGGGTTGGTCACCAGGTCGCCCTTGAGCACCTGGCTCTTGTCGCGGTAGCCCGTCAGGCCCTTCTGCAGCGTCTTCAACGCCGTGCCCGCCGCATAACGAGCCAGGTCCGGGTCGTCGGGATTTGCCGTCAGGCCCGCCTTGGCATACGCCTGCCACATTCCCTTGTAGGCGGCGAGCGCCTGCTCCTCCGCAGTACCGCGGATACTCTGCGGCGGCGCCGACAGCGATGGAGCCGTCGAATTGCCGCCAGAGGGTGTCGAGCCGTCGCAACCGGCGACCGCCAGCGTCAACGCGATTCCCGCCGCGAACGCGGCGAGCCACCGACGGCGCCGGCGAACACCGACGGCGTGTCCTCCACCGTCACGCCGCCCACGTGCCCGCGACAGCACGCCGCCGTCAGCGGCGTCCAGCTTGGCGTTGCGCGTCAAGGTCTGCACCTGCAACCTCCCCCGAGTCTGGCGCGACCACTCCGTCCTACAGCAGCAAGATCGGTGCCCGCTACCACCAGTTAGGACGAACAAACCGCGCGTGCATGTCGCACGAACAAGTTGTGCGTAGCCCTAGGTAACCGTGTAGAGGACCCTGGTGCCTACACCGGATTTGGTCGTGCATTGCGCGCCGCCGCCGTCATGCGCGGCTCGTACACTCCACCAAACGGCAACGACAATCGCCGATCTTCGCTGTTGACGGGGAGGCCAGTCAGCGATGGACAGCCGAGCGGAACAGGGCGCGCAGCGCGGCGCTGTGGAACTGGTGAAGACGCCGTACGTGGTTAACGTTCTCGATTCGTTGCATCACGGACGGCAACCGGTACCGGCCACGACGGCCCCTGGCGAGCAGGACGGGCTCGACCTTGCGATTCAGGTACTGGTCGGGGCGGGGGTGCTTGCCGCGTCGACGGAGGGGAGCCCGAGGCTCGGCGGAGTGGGCGAGCCGGCGCTGTCACTGACGGACGTGGGGCGCGACGTCGCTGCTATCGTCGCCGAGCTGTGTCGGAAACCTTGACGAAACACAGGAAAACCACAGCGTCTTTGGCCGAACAGATGAGCACGCAATGTCCGAACGAACCGGCATTTCGTGCATAGCCGGATGCAACGGCGAGGAAGATTCACAATCGCGCGGAAAGACCTTGACGTGCAGGTGAATGCTCGTTGATGTTTGACGTCTTGCACTGTTAGATGGCCGACGATTTGCTTGACAACCACGCGTCGTCGGGTCGCACGGGGGCCACAACGGGGTGGAGACGAATGGAGTACGACGACCTCACCAAGATCGAGAACCTGGTGCACAATCTACGGGACGCCGCGGCCCTGTTCTGCCTGGAGGGCAAGCCCCTTCGCTACAGCGAGCTGCACCGCAACATGGCCGCCTGGAGTGGCCAGCACCTCAGCGAATCCGAGATGACCCGTGCCCGGCACCGCCTCGTTCGCCGCAAGATGATCATTTCAGGTCCGGACGACAATGGGCACAACGTGTACTCCATCACGGAGGCGGGACGCGTTCGTCTCGCGCAGATCCGCGTTCTCATACAGATCGCTCCACGTCTCGACGCGCCTGTTGACGACGAAGACCCGGACGGCGAGAGGTCCGAGTCGGGCGAGGAATCCACCGGCGGCGATCAGCCGGCCAAGGGCGATGAGCCGGCCGACGGCGAGACATCGGCCGACGGGCGAGGACCGACGGACAACGACGGCCAGGACGACGCCGCGTGACCCGGCCGCCGACGCTTGCTCCGGCCGGGCCGCGACTTTCCGGATCGAGTGCCGCGCCTTCGGCGCACGGGAGGGGACTGCTCCGTGAATGACCCGCAGTCCGGCCACGTCGTCGAAGGATCGCCTGCTCTGCCGAGCTGTCCGCCCGTGGTGCGCGACCTGTTCGGTCGTGGCGGAGGTTCCCGGAACCCGCCACCATCGTGGCGCTGCCGTTGTCGTCGACAGCCATGAGGGTGGCGGCGACATCGAGGTCGAGGTTTGGCCGGACTACTTCGACATGCCTGCCGCCCGGCGCATTGGTCCGGCCGTCCTGGACCATCCGCACGTGCGGGTCGAAGCCCTGGGCCTGGCACCCGAGATCGCTTTCACCCAGGCTCAGGCCCGCGCGCTCGCGCGACAACTCGATGCCGCGGCCGACGCCGCGGAGGCCACGCCGAACACCCGGACTGCGCTTCCCGCCTGAGGCCAACAACCACCCTCACCGGGAGCACTTCTGCGCGCACCGCCGGATCTCAAGGGCCCGCCGTCGGCGGGCCGGTCGGGCTACACTGCTGGCGGGTGTCGCCGTGTACGCCCGCAGGCAGCGCACCCGCCCGTCGCGCGAGCCGGTGAACCGAGCCGCCGCTTGGAGCCACGGTTACTGTCAATGCTGGAGACGACGTGGACTGGGAAGCCGCCGGTGCGGCGTAGGGGCGGGACGTCGAACCATGGGCGGCGGACAGGACTGGCACGTCGTGAGCACCCACCGTACGCACCGCACCCGGCTGGCCCGCGCGCTGGCCGCGGCTTCTGACATCGGCTATCAGACGGCCCTGACCCGCGTCATTCGGGCCGCCGACGCTGGAGTGCTGCCATACCCCTTGGACGCGGCCGGGATGCGCCGAGCCCTCGACCTGCTGCTACCCACAGCCGATGGCGTGGCGACCACAACCTCGGGCACGTCGGCGTTCGCGTTGGAGCCCCGCTATTACCGGCTCGGCGAGGTGTGCGCTGGCCGACTGCAACCGGGTGTCCAGCAGCGCATCGCCAGAGCGGGAAACCTCGGTACGGCGGCGGTGCGCATCCGGGGCCGCTACGACCCGGTCGAGATCATCGACGTGGACTGGGTCGACGACGACTTCGACACCACCAGCGACTGGTGGCGGCGAGCGGTCGCCGCTGTCAGCCGGCCCGACGGTGCACTGCCGGACCCGTATCCGCCCGGCAGCCAGCCCGACGGATATGTTCCGATCGATCGCGCCCTCGACGCCTGGCGCGCTACCGGCGACCTCGACACCTATGAGGCGGCGCTGCGGGCGATTATTCGGGCGCAAGCCTTTGACATCGATGCCCATGCCCATCTCGGCAACCTCTACCTGGACATGGCGGATCCCGACAGCATCAAGTTGGAGTTCGCCGAGCCGCCCGACAAACCCCAGCAGCGGGCCTGGCTGCGGACCGCGTTCGGGCACTACCAGACCGCCGTCGGCATCGCCGAGCTCGCCCTGCCCGAGCCGTACCCTGGAGTTCTGCTCTGGACGGAGCTGGACAACCGGCCCTTCCTACGAGCCCTATACGGCATCACGATCGTGCTGTGGCGGCTACGCCGCTTCAGTACCGCCGAAAAGGTTCTGCTGAACATGCTGTGGCTCAACCCGGAGGACAACCAAAGCGCCCGCGAACTGCTCGGACACGTGCGCGCCCAGCGCGCCTGGGAAGACACCCTGCTAATGCACTGACCAGGTAGGCGCCAGCCCGTGGTTCGCGCAGTGCGGTGACGACTGAGGAGGGCGTCCAGCGTCGCGCCGGCGTCGCCATCGGCAGCGGGCCCGGCCTCATGGAGATCAACACGAACGTCGGTCTGGAGCCGCGGCACGACCTGGTTGTCTGTCATCCGGCCGGGACGTTACCGCGGCCCGGTCAGCGGTGACGGCAGGCCGATGTCGGCGCGCCAGACCGCTCCGTCGAGGGTGACCCGGCCGGCGAGTTCGTACGCTGCGGCGCGGGCCTCGTCGAGGGTGTCGCCGGTGGCGGTACAGCAGATCGCCCGGCCGCCTGAGGTGGCCAAGCGTCCGTCGCCGTCAAGGCGGGTACCGGCGTGCTGATAGCCGGGCCCGTCCGCGCCGGTGATCCGGTCACCAGCGCTCGGGCTCTCCGGGTAGCCCTTGGACGCGATCACCACGGTGGCGGCGGACTGGTCGTGCCATTGCAGCGGCCCCAGGTCGGCGAGGGTGCCGGTCGCCGCGCGGTGGAACAGCTCGGCCGGGCTGGTCTTCATCAGCGGCAGCAGGACCTGGGCTTCCGGATCACCGAACCGGACGTTGAACTCGATCACCAGCGGGCCCTGCGTTGTCAGGCACAACCCGACGTACAGCAGCCCGGCGAACGGAGCTTGCCGGGCGGCCATCTCCTTCAGGACCGGGTACACCACGGTTTGCATCACCTGGGGCACCACATCTTCGGGCACCCAGCTGATCGGGGCATACGCTCCCATGCCACCGGTGTTCGGCCCGATGTCACCCGTCCCCGCCCGCTTGTAGTCCTGGGCCAGCTTCAACGGCACCGCGGTGACGCCGTCCGTGACCACGAACAGAGAAATCTCCGGACCGTTGAGGAACTCCTCGACGACAACGCGGTCGCACCCGGCGGCGTGCGCAACCGCCGCGTCCCGGTCCGCGGTGACAACCACGCCCTTGCCTGCCGCGAGAGAGTCATTCTTCACCACATACGGCGCCCCGAACTCGTCCAGGGCGGCGGCCACCGCGGCGGCGGTAGTACACGACCGAGATCGGGCGGTCGGTACCCCAGCGGCGGCCATTACTTCCTTCGAGAAGGTCTTGGAGCCCTCCAACTCTGCGGCGCTGCGGGTCGGGCCGAAGCAAGCGATGCCCGCGGACTGCACAGCGTCGGTGACACCGGCGACCAAAGCCGCTTCGGGACCGACGACGACGAGGTCGGCCCGAAACTCCACGGCGACAGCGGCCACTGCCTCGGCATCCAGCGGGTCCACGGTGAACAACGGACCGAGTTTCCCCATCCCAGGGTTACCCGGGGCCGATGCGACAGCGGTGACCTCAGGATCGGCGATCAAGGCCGCAGCCAGAGCGTGCTCACGACCGCCGGATCCCACAACCAGAACGCGCATGACGACATGTTAGGGGCAACCCGGACCGCTCCGACGCACCATGGTTGCGGGTGTGGGACGGCTGCACCTGTTCGGGCTAACGCGCTGCGACCACTCCCGCGTTCGTCCTCGTAGGGCCCCAGGAATGAGCTGGCTCACCCATGGGCTGCCGTAGCGCTGGCAGCGTTCCATCGCAGGGTCCGGTCTTGTTCGACGACGGCCCGCTTCCTCGCGAGCACGCGCGGACCGCCGTGAGCCACCGATCATGCTGCGCCGGGCCGTCCGCGTTGACCCGCTCGTCATCTGAGGTGAAGAACTCCGGCACGAACAGGTGTCGGGGCACCTGCTCGAACGCCTTGCGCCAGTCCGATGCCAGGGCTCCGGCTTGCGTCAGTTCTGCCGCCAACTCGGCAGCGTATGGCCGCCAGTCGATCATCGGGCGCGTCCCTTCTTGATCAGGTCTGCCAGCGCGGTGGCCTGCACTGGATCATCGACCGAAAGCCTGCATGGTGGCGAGCGGCCTGGGAGTCCGTCCGTTGGCATGCACCGTAGGTGGGCGGTAGCGCGGCGACAGCCCGCAATTGATCTTGAGGAGATTCAACCGGGTTCCCGCGAGTAGAGCGAGCCCGCCCGGTCGATCGGGACGCCACGATCGCCGACACGGTAACCGGCGTGGTCCGGCATCGCCGCCGTAGGGGATCCTCGCTCGACCCCGCCGTCATACCATGGGGGATCCTCCCCGGCCGCTCTAATGACCAAGGCTGCGTGCCGCCGAGGCCTGCACGGCGCGCGGTCACCACATCGGGCACAGTACCCGGAACCTTCGTCGCGGTGGCGCTGATAGATCACCACGGCCAGCGCATGCGTGGAGGTACCGCGGAGCCCTGGAATCGGCGTTCCCATCGCGGGGCCCCCTCTCCACTCGGCCGATGGGTGGTTGCTCGGATGTCACGACGCGGCGCGCGTCCGTTCTCGCCCGTGCAACGGCGTCACTGTGGACCCGTACGCCACGCCGCTCGCGTTGTCGGTGCCCACGCTGCACGTACAGTCCGCGGTGCTGGCGAGGATCAGTCCGAACCGGGTCTTGGTGTCGGGATCGGCCGATTTGAGCGCCTGATCGAGCATCGCTTGCGTGGCCAAACTCGGCGGCGCTGGTCTCCTTTGATGCTCCCAGCCGGAAACCGTCGAGGTTCGGACACCGAGGTGTTCGGCGAATATGCGCAGGCTCATCCGTAGCGCCTCACGCAATGCCCGCGTCTCCCGCCCGGTCCATCGACCGACTACCAGCCCACACCCACAGCCATTCGCGGAGACCGGAGGGGCAGCCGGTGCGTACTTCGCGGCCCGTTGCCGTTCGCGCGCCTGAGTGGCTTGTGTCTGCAACGCCTGCACCAGCGCATCAACCTGCTCGAACGCGGCCAGCAGCCCGCCGGTCGCGCCAACCTCACGGTCGGCGCGCTGCCAGAACTTTCGAGGGGCGCAGTGTCGGCCGATCTCGACGTTGGCGACCGTGCTGCGTGAGTAGGAGAGGCGCCGGGCTAGTTCTCTCTGCGTAATCCTGGCCATGTCCCGCCGCTCGGCCAACTGCCGGCCGAGGTCTTTGCGCGCCTCAGCCACCTGGCCAGGGGTGACTCGCGGGCCCAGGTTGCTCGCCTCACCCGGACCCCGCCGCGGACCCGACATCCCAACCCGCGCGCCGGCTGTCATCGCGCCCGCCGCTGGGCGAGGGAGTAGATCCGCGCACCGGCCGCGACCGTCGGTGTATTCGGTGTGACGGTTCGCCCCGACGTGGCGTACAGGTGGGCGTTGACTGCCGCAGCTGACTCTCGGCGGGACATCGCCAGCCCGGAGCTGGACGGCGAGCGCTGCATCAGCCGCTTCCGCACGAGCAAGGCAGTCTTCGTCTTTCGCGCGTTGGACGCGCCTCGGCCCCGCTTCGTCTCGCCGGGCAGCGCGCCGGCCACGTGGATCGCCTCGCCGTTCACGATGGTCGCTGACACCTTTCAAATTTGAGGTACCGAACGCCCCGCCCCGATCACCGCGCACTCCGCAGCGATGCGCGACACCTGGATCTACCTGCTTGAACGCGGCACCGGTTTGGTCAACTCAACCCGCCTGAGACAGCCAGCGGAAATCCGTCCGTTTCGCACCCAGCAACTCCGGCCGTGTGGCCCCGGGCCGCCGCTGAGGCAGCCGCGCCGAGAGCGTGAACACCTTCGCCGCAGCCTCATTTTCGGAGCATGGGCCGAGCACTTTGCAGGTGGTGCACAACCCGTCGGCACTGGACACGGCATGCCGGTCCAACACCGCCTGTGCATGGTCGATCTGTTGTCCACCGTGGTACGTCGTGGTCATCTACCCGTCTCCCAGCCTCGGAAAGTGGGCGGGCGTACCACGCGGTCAACCGGGGGAACCGCTCCGCAGGAGCGTGACCAGCGTGGTACGCCCGGCCCGATCCCATCCGCCACGGAGTACTCCGTCACGCAGCGAAGGGAGGCACCGAAACGTGCGCGCACCAACCCAGGGTGCGCAGCGCGCCATGCGTCAAGCGCGCGGTACAACCGCCAGGCGGATCGGCGGTCAACTAGTTCGATCATGGTGTTCACGGCCGCGTCCACGGTTGCCGCTGATTGCGTAACGCGGTCGCCCGGACGGCGGCATGGCGCGGGTGTACGTCGAGTTGCGTGCCGTCCGGCCGGAGTTCAAGTCCGTCGAGATCAACCCAGTCGCCATCGGCTCTACGTTGGCGACTCCCGATCGTGGTTACGCGCAGGATCAGCCGCCCGGTCCCGTACTTGTAGTCCCTGTCTTCGACGTCGATCACGTCACCGAGCTTGAGCGTGCTCATCGCGCGTGACCCGGCTGCTGGCGCGCCAGCTCACTCGTAGTGGTGCCGCAGTGGGGGCACCATCGGTCCTTGACCTTGAACGACAGCAGCCCGGCGAGGAAGCCCACCAGCAACGCGGAAATCACGGCGCCGATCAACACGATGATCACCTCAATTGGTCCTGTGCCCGTTAGGGCAGACAGGAGGCTCGCGCCCGGTGCTGCCCGCCTTACGGGTCTGTCTGCACGGTGCCGAGGTCGCGCCCGTGGGCGTCTTCCGTGACCCGCTGTTGCGGTCTCAGCACTATGCGGATCAGTGTTGCAGCATAGTACGATGCTGTGCAAGTACCCGGAATCATTGTTACAAGGAGTTAGGAAGGCTGGCCG